>NZ_JBNNJZ010000029.1:0-38194 GCF_050270335.1 Streptomyces sp. NPDC059900 | reverse complement strand
GAGCACGCCCGCGCCTGGACCGAGGCACCGGCCTCCGTGCAGCAGCTGTGGCGCCAGCGCTACCGCTGGAGCTACGGCACGATGCAGGCGCTGTGGAAGCACCGCAAGTCCGTCACGGACAAGGGGCCTTCGGGGCGGTTCGGCAGGGTCGGGATGCCGCTGGTGGTGATCTTCCAGATCGTCACGCCGGTCTTCGCCCCGCTCATCGACGTGTTCACCGTCTACTCGATGATCTTCGTCGACGTACGGGCGTCCCTGCTCGCCTGGCTGGCGGTCCTCGCCGTGCAGCTGCTCTGCGCGGCGTACGCCTTCCGGCTCGACCGCGAAAAGTACCGGTATCTCCTGATGATGCCGCTCCAGCAACTCGCCTACCGGCAACTGATGTACCTGGTCCTGATCCACTCCTGCGTCACGGCCCTCACCGGCGGCAGGCTGCGCTGGCAGAAGCTCAAGCGCACCGGCGAGGTCGGCGCCCCGCGGCCCGGTGCGGAGGCGCGGTGATGGCGGGGGCGCACCGCCTGGCGCGAGGTGTGCGGGCACAGGCGCAGGTACAGGCACCGGCGCAGGTACCGGCGGAAACCCCGGCGCAGGCACCGGCGCGCGACCGGTACTTCGACGTATTGCGGGCCTTTGCCCTGATACGTGTAGTTGCGTACCACACCTTCGAATGGCCCTGGCTGGGCTTCGCCTTCCCCTCCATGGGCGTGATGTTCGCGCTCGCCGGATCACTGATGGCCAAGTCCCTTCAGCGGCCCGCGGCCCAGGTGATCCGCGGGCGGCTGCGCAGGCTGCTGATTCCGCTGTGGGCGTTCGCGGCGGTGATCGTCGTGGCGATGCTGGTCAACGGCTGGATGCCGGGCGCGGACATCCTCTACTGGGTGCTGCCGCTCGGCGATCCGCCGGGCAACGCGTGGGGCGAACAGGCGTGGGGCGTGCTCTGGTACCTGCGTACGTATCTCTGGTTCGTGCTGCTTTCGCCGGTGCTCCTGCGGCTGTTCCGTCTCGCGCCCGTGCCCGTGCTCCTGCTCTCCCTCGTGCCCGTGGCGCTCTTCGCGACGGTGTGGAGCCTGCCGGAGGGGCGCGTCGGGAGCGCGGCCGGCGATGTGTCGGTGTTCCTGTTCTGCTGGCTGCTCGGCTTCGCGCACCGCGACGGCGTGCTGCGCAGGCTCTCCCCGGCGCCGGTGGTGGCGGGGGCACTCGCCGCGCTGCTCGCGGGAGCGTGGTGGGCCCTGCGCCATCAGGTGGACGGCACGTACGACCTCGACGACATCCCTCTCGCGCAGGCCCTGTGGTCGGCGGGCTTCGTCACGCTGCTGCTGTACTGCAAGGTGTACTTCGAGGTCGATTTCGGGTGGCTCGCGCGCTTCCGGTTCCCCGACCGGCTCGTGACGGTCTTCAACGCCCGCGCCGTCACGCTCTACCTCTGGCACGAGGTCGCCTTGATGGCGAGCGTGCCGCTGATCGACGTGCTGTGGCAGGTCCCCGCCTTCGAGCGGTGGCTGCCGCTGGACAGTGTGTGGTTCCAGTTCGGCGTGGCCTGGCTCCTCATCGGCGTCGCCGTGGCGCTCGTGGGGTGGGTCGAGGACGTCGCCGCCCGGCGCGGACCCCGGCTGCTGCCGTGAGCCGCCTCTTCGCGCGGCTGCTGCCGTGAGCCGCTTCCGGCGGCCGCTGTCCGTACTGCCACAATGGTCGGGTGACCCGCGCATCTCTGGACAAGCAGCCGCACGAAGTCGCCTCGATGTTCGACGACGTGGCGGAACGGTACGACCTCACGAACGACGTGCTGTCGCTCGGCCAGGCCCGGCTGTGGCGCAAGGCGGTCGCCACGGCCGTCGACGCGCGCCCCGCGCAGAAGGTCCTCGACCTCGCCGCCGGGACCGCCACCTCGTCGCAGCCCTTCGCGCAGGCGGGCGCGTACGTCGTGCCCTGCGACTTCTCGCTCGGCATGCTCCAGGTCGGCAAGTCGCGCCACCCCTGGATGCCGTTCACGGCCGGGGACGCGACGAAGCTGCCGTTCAAGGACGACACGTTCGACGCCGTCACGATCTCCTTCGGCCTGCGCAACGTCCAGGAGACCGACCAGGCGCTGCGGGAGATGTACCGCGTGACGAAGCCCGGCGGCCGGGTCGTCATCAGCGAGTTCTCGCACGCCACGTGGGCGCCGTTCCGCACGGTCTACGAGGAGTACCTGATGCGGGCGCTGCCGCCGGTCGCGCGCGCGGTCTCCTCCAACCCCGACGCGTACGTCTATCTCGCGGAGTCCATCCGCTCCTGGCCGGACCAGCCGACGCTGGCCGCGATGTTGCAGGAGGCGGGCTGGTCGAAGGTCGCGTGGCGGAATCTGACCGGTGGGGTCGTGGCGCTGCACCGGGGATTCAAGGCGTAGACCTGCGGCGGGACGCCGGCAGCCGGAAGCGTACAAATTCTTCCGCTGTGAACCGAGTTGACGGGAACCGACCGCGGGGCAAGATGTGTCCGTTGTGATACGACTCCGCCGACGCGGCGGTGCCGGCGCGAAGCCGCTCTTTCGCGCCGACCGCCACGGGATTGCTCGGCACGGGTCGGTCTTTGGTCATCTCCCCAATGACGGAGCGTCCCCATGGCGTCGAACTGTCCTCACTGCGGGGCATCCACCCCCGACGAGGCCCGCTTCTGCATGAAGTGCGGGCGAGAGCGTCCGCGTGACACGTCCGTGGACGCGGGCCTCGCGGATCTGCCCGCGGCGGAACTCGGCGGGCCCACCGCCGCCGACGCCGGAAAGCCCGCCGCCCCGGCGGAACCGGAGCCCGCCGCCCCGGCGGAACCGGGTCCCGGCGCGTCCGGCGGTGACGGGCGCGACGGGCCTGGAGCGGGAGGAGCGGGAGAAGTGGGAGAAGCGGGGGAGGCGGGGCAGCCCGCCGGGCCCGGGTACACGGCAACTTCCCTTCCCGCGCCCGCACTTCCCGCACCCCCGCCGCAGTCCCCGCCCCCGCCCGCGTACGTTCCGGGCGCGCCCTCCGCGCCTTCGCCCGTGGGCGCCTTCTTCGGGCGGGCCTTCCGCGGGGACTGGGCCGGGGCCGCTCAGGCCGCTCTGTGGCCGGTGGGGCTGGTGCTCGTCGCGGCCGTCGCGATGGCCATACCGTCGTACGGGCAGGGCGACGGTGACGTCGTCGTCGGATTCGGCGAGCGCATGCGGATCGCCTTCGCACTGCTGCTCCAGGCCGTGGGCGGCGGCTTCGAGATCTCGGGGAGCGAGCGGCAGCAGGCATCCGTCTTCGGCGGTGAAAGCTCCACGGTCGACACGGCCTTCGACGGCACCGCCACCCTGCACCTCATCCCGCTCACCGCCACCGCCCTGTGGATCGGGGCCCTCTTCATCGGCGTACGCGTCCTGCGCAGCCGCATCCTCCTGCGCCACGGAGGTCACGGAGGCCACGGCGGCCACGGCGGCCACGGCGGCGGCACGGCGGGCCTCGAAGCGGCCGTGCGCGTCACGCTGTTGGTGACCGCGGGCACCCTCGTGCTCAGCCTCTTCGCGCAGCCCGAGATCGAGGGCATCGAGCTCTCCTCGTCGCCGGTGCTCGCCGCGCTCGGGGCGTTTTTGCTCGGTCTCGCCGTCTCCTGCGGCGTGCTGCACCGTCACGACCTGGCTCCCTGGCTGGCGCAACGGCCGGGCTGGCAGGCGGCGTTCCGCGCCACCGGGACCGCGCTGCGCGCGCTGCTGATCGTGCTGGCGCTCTGCTCGCTTGTCGCCTTCATCAGCCTCGCCCAGATCGACGACCTCGAACGCGCCGCCGACCTCGACGAAGCCGATGTGTCCCCGCTGGTCATCGCCCTGCTCCTGCTGCCGAACCTCGGCGCCGCCGCTCTCGGGCTCGGCTGGGGAGCGCCGCTGGAAGCGTCGGTGCGGGGGAGCAGCACGGCGTACGGCAGCGGGGGCTACGAGAGCGAGTCCTTCGGGCTCTCCGAACTGGGGGACGTCACCAACGACTGGGCCATCGTGGGCGCGCTGGCGCTCGGGCTCGTGTGTGCGCTGACCCTCGGCATCCTCGCCGCACGCCGCTCGGCGCACCGGGGCGAGCAACTGCTGGCCGCCGGGATCTTCTTCGGGCTCTTCCTGCTGCTCGCCGGGGTCGGCGGGGTCGGTGTGGACGCTTCGGGACGCGCGTCCGCGGAGTTCGGGGGCAGCGGCTCGGGCGGTTCGGGCGACGGCACCTTCTCGGCGGGCGTGAGCGTGCCGGACGCGCTGCTCTTCGGGCTGCTCTGGGTCTTCGTCGCGGCACTGATCGCGCCGTTCCTGTTGCAGGTGGCGGGGCAGCAGCCGGGGGCCGCCGCCTTGCCGATGCCGTCGGTGCCGCCGCTGCCGGGTGGTCCGGCGGGTGCGGCCGTGAGCTCGGAGGCTTCCGGGGTGTCCGGGGCCGGCGGGGCCGGTAGGGCTGGCGGGGTCTCCCCGGCCTCCGGGGGCGGCGCAGGTGCCGTGGGAGTCGTGGGGCCCGTCACAACGGACGCCCCGGAGCCGGGAGTTGCCGCTCCCGCCCTCCCGTCCGCTTCCGCCCTCCCCGCCACCCCCATGACCCCCTCCGCCCACGACCAGCCCACGTACGTCCCGACCGCGAACCCCGCCTACGCCCCCTACGGCCCCGGCCCCTACGACCCCCACGCCCACCAGCCGCAGCCCGCAGCCCCGACGCCCCGCCGCACCGGCCTCTGGGTCGGCACCCTCGCCGCCGCCCTGGTCATCGGCAGCGGCATCGCGGCCGGTGTCCTGCTCCTGCAGAACGGCGACGACGGCAAGGCGGACAAGGCCGGCGACAAGGACGACAAGCCCGCCATCAGCCGGACCGACGACACCGACAACACCGGCGGCACCGACAGCTCGGAAGACACCGAGGACATCGACGGCTCCGCGGACACGCCGTCCCCCTCGTCCACGCCGGAGGAGCCGAGCGACAGCCCGGACACCGTGGACGGGGCCCCCGATGTGCCCACGGGCTTCGATTTGGTCTCCGACGTCAGCGGCTTCGAGTTCGCCGTGCCCGACGGCTGGTCCCGGCAGGGCGAGGACCGTCCCGGCCAGACCGTGTACGCGGGGTCGACCGGCCGGGAGGAGTTCCTGGTCGGCGTCGTCCCGAACGCCACGTACACCTCGTACGAGAACTTCACGACCATCGAGAAGGACGCGAAGAAGGACCCCAAGAAGTCGGACTACCAGCGGATCCGCCTTGAGCCCAACACCTTCCAGGGCCGCAGCGGCGCGATCTGGGAGTACACCTTCACCGATACGGCGGGCCGCGAGATCCACGCCCTGAACCAGAGTTACGTCGCCGACAACGGCACCGAGTACGCCATCCAGCTCTCCTGGCGCGCGGACTTCTGGCCCACGAGCGAGGGTGCGAAGATCCACCGGACCGCGCTCGACCACTGGCGCATCAACGGCTGAGGGCCGGGAGGTCCGGGAGTGAGGGGCAGGGGCGAGGGTCAGGGGCGGCGCCTCGCCCGGTCAGCGGCTACCAGACGGCGCCGACCTCCGGCCCCGGCTCGTCGAGCTCGCGGCGCAGCCCGCCGTCGTCCGGCGGTCCCGGACGGCGCGGCTCGCGGACCCCGGCGCCGCCGGTCTCGCCGGGGCCGAGCTCGAACCAGACGGTGACCACGGCATCGCGCGGGATCCACACGCCGGGTGTGGGGTACTGCCGGACCACGTAGTCGACGACGACCTGGTGGAAGTCGGGCCGGTCCGGCGCCGCGAGCAGCACGCCGTGTTTCGCCGCCGACTCGCGTGCGTCCACGGCCATGAGACCGATGAGCCGCGGCACGCGCACTTCGTCTGGCATGGGCGTCTTCGGCACAGATGTCACCCCCGGCGGCGGTATTGGCAGGGTAGCCCCGCCGCAGCGCCGCCCGGAAGCGGTGCGACGCCCCTCTCCGCGCACCGACCCGCGCCCCCGCACAGGCCCCCTACAGCGCGAGCCCGAACTGGAGTGCCTCCACCTTGCCCACCGGCGTCGTGAGCGTCCGCGCCAGTTGCATGCCCAGGCGCCGGGTCACCGCGACGGACCGTGCGTTGCGGGCGTCGACCATCGCCACCACGTCCCGTACGCCCGCCGCGCGCACCCGCTCCAGGGTGGCCTGCGCGGCGGCGGTCGCGTACCCCTTGCCCCAGGCGGCGCGGCCGAGCCGCCAGCCGATCTCGATCTCGCCCCTGGGCCCCCAGTCGTTCGGCCAGGGCTGCGCTCCGGTGAAGCCGATCGGTTCGCCGTCCGCGTCGAGCATCGTCCAGAAGCAGAAACCGAGTTCGGCGTCGTGTCTGCGCTGCCGGGCGGTCAGCTCCTCGTACACGGAGAGCTCGGCCGACCTGCCCCCGTGGAACTCCATGACGTCGGGGTCGTCGAAGAGCCGGTGCCAGACGAAGGCGTCCTCATGGGTCGGGACGCGCAGGTGTACGACGGGCAGGGTCGTCTTGGTCGGCAGTGCCTGCTTTGTCACGGGTGGCCCTTCGGCTGGCGGATCAGTACCGCTGCATAGACTGCCCATAACCCGTGCCCGTCGGCACACAGATTTCGAGCCTTGGGGAGAACCCGCCGTGACCGAGCCCCATCCCCTCACCGAACACACCGCTGATGTGATCGTCGTCGGGGCCGGGCCAGCCGGTTCCACGACCGCCTATTACCTGGCGAAGGCCGGACTCGACGTACTCCTTCTGGAGAAGACCGCGTTCCCGCGGGAGAAGGTGTGCGGAGACGGCCTGACGCCGCGTGCCACCAAACAGCTCGTGTCCATGGGGATCGACATCTCCGAGGAGGCGGGCTGGCTGCGGAACAAGGGCCTGCGCATCATCGGCGGCGGCGTCCGGCTCCAGCTCGACTGGCCGGAACTCGCCGCCTACCCGAACTACGGCCTGGTCCGTAAGCGCGACGACTTCGACGAGCAGCTCGCGAACCAGGCGCAGAAGGCGGGCGCCCGGCTGTACCAGCGCTGCAACGTCGGCGCCCCGATCGTCGACGACCGCACGGGCCGCATCACCGGCGTGCACGCCAAGATGGGCGAGGAGAAGACCCCGGTCACCTTCCACGCGCCCCTGGTGGTCGCCGCCGACGGCAACTCGACGCGGCTCTCCCTCGCGATGGGCCTGCACCGCCGCGACGACCGCCCGATGGGCGTCGCCGTCCGCACGTACTTCACCTCGCCTCGCCACGACGACGACTACCTGGAGTCCTGGCTGGAGCTGTGGGACCGGCGCGGCTCCGAGGACCGGCTCCTGCCCGGCTACGGCTGGGTCTTCGGCATGGGCGACGGCACGTCGAACGTCGGGCTCGGCATCCTCGACTCGTCCTCCGCCTACAAGGAGCTGGACTGGCGCGAGGTGTTGAAGGCCTGGTGCGCCTCTATGCCGGAGGAGTGGGGCTACACCCCGGACAACATGACGATGCCGATCCGCGGCGCCGCGCTGCCGATGGCCTTCAACCGCCAGCCGCACTACACCAAGGGCCTGCTCCTGGTCGGCGACGCGGGTGGCATGGTGAACCCGTTCAACGGCGAGGGCATCGCGTACGCCATGGAGTCCGGGCAGATCGCGGCGGACGTCATCGTCCAGGCGCACGCCCGCCAGACTCCCGGCCAGCGGGAACTGGCGCTCCAGCGCTACCCGAAGGTCCTCAAGGACACCTACGGCGGTTACTACACGCTGGGCCGCGCCTTCGTGAAGCTCATCGGCAACCCGAAGGTCATGAAGATCGCGACGCAGCGCGGTCTGACCCACCCGATGCTGATGCGCTTCACCCTGAAGATGCTGGCGAACCTCACCGACCCGACGGGCGGCGACGCGATGGACCGCATCATCAACGGCCTGAGCAAGGTGGCCCCCAAGGCGTGAGGGCCTGAGGGCATACAGAAGGGCCGGGAACCCTCGCGGGGGTTCCCGGCCCTTCTACGTGTCTGTGAGGGCCCTCAGAGGACGCGCACGGCACCGTCGGCGGGGTAGCCCGACAGGTCCTGGATGACAACGCCCTTGCCGGGGTTGGCGGCGTCGAGGTACTGGCCGTTACCGATGTACACACCCACGTGGTACGCGGAGCCCGCGCCACCCCAGTAAAGGATGTCGCCCACCTGGACGTTGGAGAGCGAGACCGGCGTACCGGAGACCGACTGGTCCTGCGAGACGCGCGGAAGGTCCACACCCGCCTGCTTGAACGCGGCCTGGACGAGGCTGGAGCAGTCCCAGGCGTTGGGTCCGGAGGCACCCATGACGTACGCGTCGCCGAGCTGGGCCTTGAGGAAGCTGATGACCGTGCCGACGCTGCCGCTGGCCGGGGCCGGCGTGTCGGCGGTGGAGGCGCTGGAGCCGCCGGCGGCGCTGAGCGTGGTGCGCTCGGCGGAACGCGAGGCGCGCTCCTCCTCCGCCTTCTTCTTGGCGGCGGCTTCGGCCTTGGCCTTGGCTTCGGCCTTCTTCTCGGCCTTGGCCTGGTCTTCCTTGGCCTGCTTGGCGGCCTTCACGGCGGCCGCGTCCTGCTCGGCACGGAGCTGGTAGCTGTCGGCGGTCTGCTGGGTGGCCTCAGCGGACTGCGCGATCTGCGTGGAGAGATCCGTGGTGAGCGTCGGCATTTCGATGGTCTCGGTCACCGGCTCGGCGGCGGTCGCCGTGCCAGCAGCCGCGGCCACTGCCAGGGTGCTGAGGACGCCACCGGCAACTCCGGCGCGCAGGGCCTGCTTCGTGGCGCTGCGACGGGGCTTCCGGTGGCTGGGTATGTGAGCGGTGTGGGACATGAGAACAACCGCTATCAGGGAGTCAGGGTTCCCATCAAGAAACGTGGGGTGCGCCACAGTTGCCCCGGAGGCCCCCGAATCTCGGGCGTGTCACTTCTTATTGACGCCGTAACGGGCAATGCGGACAACGTCGATCACGCCTGTGATCATGGGTTTTCTGCGATACGCCCGAATTGCCCATGGACTACCACCGGTTGAGTCGGTTGGCCAAGCCCGGTTTATTCACGCTGCGTCAGAATGTGGTGCAGGTCACATGATCGACCCTAAGGGATCTCCCTGAGATCCGGCCGAGACCTTTCTGAGATCTCCCGAAGAAATCAGGGGTGTTGCTCGCATGGGGGATTGGTGACGGATCGACGACGGATCGACGGTGAAGGGGTGCCGGGCCGGTGCTGATGCGTCGGCGCGGTGACGTCATGTCCCTCGTGTGATGCCGGGGTGCTCATGCGTGCCGATGCGTGCCGACCGTGTGCCGCTCGCGTGCGGCCCGCCCACATTCCGCCCCGCGCTCTCCGTGCCCCCTGCGCCGGGCCCTCCGCGCCCCCGGTGCCCGGCCCTCCGCGTCCCCTGTGCCCGGCTCTCCGTGTCCCCTATATGGGTCCCGCGCGTGACCCTCGTGCGGCCCCCCGGGGGTCGCGCGGCGACCGCTCGTGAATCCGTGCACGCGGCCGCGATCGTCCGCGCTCATTCACATCACTCCCTCGGGGGTGTGAATGAGCCGCCACTATCAAGCCGCCGTGTCCAGCGCCAATTTGCCTGCGGCGACCATTGCTTGATAGGGCGACCCCCTCTCGACCAGGGGTAACTCGCTGAGATGTCACCTCTGGTGATCACTCAGGCGCTTCGCGTATGAAGATCACCGCTCATCCGACTTCATGATCCTTCGTCAGGTGGTGGAGATCACAAAGCCGTTGTCGCACCCCGTGTCGCAGATCACAGACCGGCGGGCATAGGATGCGGGGCAGTTGGGCTTGTGACCTGCTTCACATGTACGCGATCTTCGTGAGCGCGGGCCGCAGTCCGAATGCAACCGCCAACAGTCAGTGCCGACTGAGAGGAGCGAGGAGCGTGAACGCCTATGCGCCCATCCTCGTGCTGGGAGCCCTCGGGGCAGGCTTTGCGATCTTCTCCGTGGTCATGGCCACGCTTATCGGTCCAAAGCGGTACAACCGCGCCAAGCTCGAGGCGTACGAGTGCGGTATCGAGCCGACGCCGACTCCGGCCGGCGGCGGGCGATTCCCCATCAAGTACTACCTGACGGCGATGCTCTTCATCGTCTTCGACATCGAGATCGTCTTCCTTTACCCCTGGGCCGTCACCTTCGACGCCCTGGGGATTTTCGGGCTCGTGGAGATGCTGCTCTTCGTGCTCACCGTCTTCGTCGCGTACGCGTACGTATGGCGGCGCGGCGGCCTGGAATGGGACTAAGGGTCTGAGGGGCAAAGAGCAATGGGACTCGAAGAGAAACTGCCGAGCGGATTTCTGCTGACGACCGTCGAACAGGCCGCGGGCTGGGTGCGCAAGTCATCCGTCTTCCCCGCGACCTTCGGTCTCGCGTGCTGCGCCATCGAGATGATGACGACGGGAGCCGGCCGCTATGACCTGGCTCGCTTCGGCATGGAGGTCTTCCGCGGTTCGCCGCGACAGGCCGATCTGATGATCGTGGCCGGGCGCGTGAGCCAGAAGATGGCGCCGGTCCTGCGGCAGGTCTATGACCAGATGCCCAACCCCAAGTGGGTCATTTCCATGGGGGTTTGCGCTTCATCGGGCGGGATGTTCAACAATTACGCGATTGTGCAGGGCGTGGACCACATTGTCCCTGTTGACATCTATTTGCCCGGCTGTCCGCCGCGGCCGGAGATGTTGATGGACGCGATCCTCAAGCTCCACCAGAAGATCCAGGGCGGAAAGCTCGGGGTCAACGCCGAGGAAGCGGCCCGCGAGGCGGAGGAGGCGGCCCTCAAGGCACTCCCCACCATCGAGATGAAGGGGCTGCTGCGGTGAGCGACGCACCTGACGAACACCTGAACGGAAACGGCGTCCCCGCCCCCCGGGACGAGGCCGGCAAGGTCATCGGCGTACGCAAGGGCATGTTCGGCGCCAACAACGGCGGCGACACCTCCGGTTACGGCGGCCTCGTACGGACGGTCACCCTGCCGGGCGCCTCCGCGCGCCCCTACGGCGGCTGGTTCGACGAAGTGGCGGACGAGCTGGAAGGCGCCCTGGAAGAGCAGGGCCTCGTCCCGGAGAACGCGATCGAGAAGACGGTCGTCGACCGCGACGAGCTCACCTTCCACATCGCGCGCGAGCACCTCGTCCGGGTCGCGCAGACCCTGCGCGACGACCCGGCTCTGCGCTTCGAGCTCTGCACGGGCGTCTCGGGGGTGCACTTCCTCGAGGACAAGGGCCGCGAGCTGCACGCCGTCTACCACCTGCGCTCGATCACCCACAACCGCCTGATCCGGCTCGAAGTCAGTGCCCCTGACGCCGATCCGCACGTCCCCTCGCTGGTCACGGTCTATCCGACGAACGACTGGCACGAGCGCGAGGCGTACGACTTCTTCGGCCTGATCTTCGACGGCCATCCGGCGCTGACGCGGATCATGATGCCGGACGACTGGCAGGGCTTCCCGCAGCGCAAGGACTACCCGCTCGGCGGCATCGCCGTCGAGTACAAGGGCGCCCAGATCCCGGCTCCGGACCAGCGGAGGTCGTACAGCTGATGTCCACTTCTCATGCTTCCGCCCGCGAAACGACCGAGGGGACCGTATATACGGTCACCGGCGGCGACTGGGACGAGGTCGTCCAGTCCGCGGCCCGGTCCGACGACGAGCGCATCATCGTCAACATGGGTCCGCAGCACCCCTCCACCCATGGTGTGCTCCGGCTCATCCTGGAGATCGAGGGCGAGACCGTCTCCGAGGCCCGCTGCGGCATCGGCTATCTGCACACGGGCATCGAGAAGAACCTCGAGTACCGCACGTGGACGCAGGGCACGACGTTCGTCACGCGCATGGACTACCTGACGCCGTTCTTCAACGAGACGGCGTACTGCCTGGGGGTCGAGAAGCTCCTCGGCGTCGAGGACCAGATCCCGGACCGCGCCTCGGTCATCCGCGTGCTCCTGATGGAGCTCAACCGGCTCTCCTCGCACCTGGTGTGCATCGCCACCGGCGGCATGGAGCTGGGCGCGACGACGATCATGATCTACGGCTTCCGGGATCGTGAACTCGTTCTCGACATCTTCGAGCTGATCACCGGCCTGCGCATGAACCACGCGTACATCCGGCCCGGCGGACTCGCCCAGGACCTGCCGCCGGGTGCGGTGGACCAGATGCGCGAGTTCGTGAAGAAGATGAAGAAGAACCTCGGCGAGTACGACAAGCTCGCCACCGGGAACCCCATCTTCAAGGCCCGCATGCAGGACGTCGGCTATCTCGACCTGGCCGGCTGCATGGCGCTCGGTGCCACGGGCCCGGTGCTTCGCTCGGCGGGCCTGCCGCACGACCTGCGCAAGGCGCAGCCCTACTGCGGCTACGAGAACTACGAGTTCGACGTCCCGACCGCAGACACCGCCGACTCCTACGGACGCTTCCTGATCCGCCTGGAGGAGATGCGTCAGTCGCTGCGCATCGTCGAACAGTGCCTCGACCGCCTGGAGCCGGGCCCGGTCATGGTCGGCGACAAGAAGATCGCCTGGCCCGCGCAGCTCGCGCTCGGCCCGGACGGCCTCGGCAACTCGCTCGACCACATCAAGAAGATCATGGGCACCTCCATGGAGTCCCTGATCCACCACTTCAAGCTGGTGACCGAGGGCTTCAGGGTCCCGGCCGGTCAGGCGTACACCGCGGTCGAGTCGCCCAAGGGCGAACTCGGCGTGCACGTCGTCTCCGACGGCGGCACCCGCCCCTACCGGGTCCACTTCCGCGACCCGTCCTTCACCAACCTGCAGGCCATGGCGGCGATGTGCGAGGGCGGCCAGGTCGCCGACGTCATCGTCGCCGTCGCGTCCATCGACCCCGTGATGGGAGGCGTCGACCGGTGACCACCACTCCCTCTTCGGAGCAGGGCACGGGCGTCAGCCTGGGCATGCCCCAACTCCCCGCCCCCGACTTCCCGGCCGACGTACGGGCCAGGCTCGACGCGGACGCCAAGGAGATCATCTCCCGCTACCCGGACTCCCGGTCCGCGCTGCTCCCGCTGCTGCACCTCGTGCAGTCCGAGGAGGGCCACGTCACGCGCACGGGCATGGCCTTCTGCGCGGACGTGCTCGGCCTGACCACCGCCGAGGTCACCGCGGTCGCGACCTTCTACACGATGTACCGGCGCAAGCCCTCCGGTGACTACCAGGTCGGCGTCTGTACGAACACCCTGTGCGCCGTCATGGGCGGCGACGCGATCTTCGAGCAGCTCCAGGAGCACCTGGGTGTCGGCAACGAAGGGACCACAGAGGACGGCAAGGTCACGCTGGAGCACATCGAGTGCAACGCGGCCTGTGACTTCGCTCCCGTCGTGATGGTCAACTGGGAGTTCTTCGACAACCAGACTCCCGAGACCGCCAAGCGGCTCGTCGACGACCTGCGCGCGGGCGTGCAGGTCGAGCCGACCCGCGGCGCCCCCTTGTGCACGTACAAGGAGACGGCCCGGATTCTGGCGGGCTTCCCGGACGAGCGCGCCGGAGCCGTCGAGGCGAGCGGCGGCGCGGGCCCGGCCTCGCTGATCGGACTGCGCCTGGCCAAGGGCGATCTGCCCCAGCCGCGAGTGGTCCACCCGCGCACGGGCGGTCCGCAGGACGAGGCGCCCGCCGAGCACCTCAGCTCGCACGACGCACCGCAGGAGACCTCGGCATCCGACCCGGCCCACCCGGCCGGACCGACCGCCGAGGAGGGGGAGTGATGACCTTGGCAGCCGAGATCGACAACGAGACGAGCCCCGAGAAACTGCTCGCGCCGGTCCTTTCGGCGTTCTGGGACGAGGAGAAGTCCTGGACGCTCGACACCTACCGCAGGCACGAGGGGTACGAAGGCCTGCGCAAGGCCCTGGCCATGGCGCCGGACGACCTCATCGCGTACGTGAAGGACTCCGGTCTGCGCGGCAGGGGCGGCGCGGGATTCCCCACCGGAATGAAATGGCAGTTCATTCCGCAGGGAGACGGCAAGCCGCACTATCTAGTTGTCAACGCCGACGAATCGGAGCCGGGGACCTGCAAGGACATCCCGCTCCTCTTCGCGAACCCGCATAGCCTCATCGAGGGCATTGTGATCGCGTGCTACGCGATTCGTTCTTCGCATGCCTTCATCTACCTGCGCGGTGAAGTCGTCCCCGTACTCAGGCGGTTGCACGAGGCCGTACGTGAGGCGAAAGAGGCGGGATTCCTGGGCGAGAACATCCTGGGCAGCGGACTCGACCTCGAACTCACCGTGCACGCGGGCGCGGGCGCGTACATCTGTGGTGAGGAGACCGCGCTGCTCGACTCGCTCGAAGGCCGCCGTGGCCAACCGCGACTGCGTCCCCCTTTCCCGGCTGTCGCGGGCCTCTACGCATGCCCCACTGTTGTCAATAACGTCGAGTCCATCGCGTCGGTTCCCGCGATCCTGAATCGCGGAAAAGACTGGTTCAAATCGATGGGAAGCGAGAAGTCTCCCGGCTTCACGCTCTATTCGCTGAGCGGCCACGTCACCAATCCCGGCCAGTACGAGGCCCCGCTCGGCATCACGCTGCGCCAGCTGCTCGACATGAGCGGCGGGATGCGGGCGGGCCACCGGCTCAAGTTCTGGACGCCGGGCGGCTCCTCGACGCCGATGTTCACCGACGAGCACCTCGACGTCCCGCTGGACTACGAGGGCGTGGGCGCCGCCGGCTCGATGCTCGGCACGAAGGCACTCCAGTGCTTCGACGAGACGACCTGCGTCGTACGGGCGGTCACCCGCTGGACCGAGTTCTACGCCCACGAGTCCTGCGGCAAGTGCACGCCCTGCCGCGAAGGAACGTACTGGCTGGTGCAGTTGCTCCGTGACATCGAGGCCGGCAAGGGCGTCATGGCCGACCTCGACAAGCTGAACGACATCGCCGACAACATCAACGGCAAGTCGTTCTGCGCGCTGGGCGACGGCGCCGCATCGCCGATCTTCTCCTCGCTCAAGTACTTCCGCGAGGAGTACGAGCAGCACATCACCGGCAAGGGCTGCCCCTTCGACCCGGCCAAGTCGACTCTCTGGGCCGACAGGCCCTCCGCACATTCGGAGGTGAACGCATGACAGTGACCACCAACAGCGCTCCCTCCGGGGGCGGCGAGGCGGCGGTTCCGCCGGAAGACCTCGTGTCGCTGACGATCGACGGCATCGAGATCAGCGTCCCCAAGGGCACGCTGGTCATCCGGGCCGCCGAGCTCCTCGGCATCGAGATCCCCCGGTTCTGCGACCACCCGCTGCTCGACCCGGCGGGCGCCTGCCGCCAGTGCATCGTCGAGGTGGAGGGCCAGCGCAAGCCGATGGCCTCCTGCACCATCACCTGCACCGACGGCATGGTCGTGAAGTCGCAGCTCACCTCGCCGGTCGCCGAGAAGTCGCAGCGCGGCGTGATGGAGCTGCTGCTCATCAACCACCCGCTGGACTGCCCGGTCTGCGACAAGGGCGGCGAGTGCCCCCTGCAGAACCAGGCGATGCAGGTCGGCGACCCGGACAGCCGCTTCGAGGGCAAGAAGCGGACGTACGAGAAGCCGGTGCCGATCTCCACGCAGGTGCTTCTCGACCGCGAGCGGTGCGTGCTGTGCGCGCGCTGCACCCGGTTCTCCAACCAGATCGCGGGCGACCCGATGATCGAGCTGATCGAGCGCGGTGCGCTCCAGCAGGTCGGCACGGGCGAGGGCGACCCCTTCGAGTCGTACTTCTCCGGGAACACCATCCAGATCTGTCCGGTCGGCGCGCTGACCTCGGCGGCGTATCGCTTCCGCTCGCGGCCCTTCGACCTGGTGTCGTCGCCGTCGGTCTGCGAGCACTGCGCGGGCGGCTGCGCGACGCGCACCGACCACCGCCGGGGCAAGGTCATGCGGCGCCTCGCCGCGGACGACCCCGAGGTCAACGAGGAGTGGCTCTGCGACAAGGGGCGCTTCGGCTTCCGTTACGCGCAGAAGCCGGACCGCCTCACCACGCCGCTGGTGCGCAACGCCGAGACGGGCGAGCTGGAGAAGGCCAGTTGGCCCGAGGCTCTCGAAGCCGCGGCCACCGGGCTCGCCGCCGCGCGCGGCCGGGCCGGTGTGCTGACGGGCGGGCGCCTCACCGTCGAGGACGCCTACGCGTACAGCAAGTACGCGCGCGTGGCGCTCGACACGAACGACATCGACTTCCGCGCGCGCGTGCACAGCAGCGAGGAGGCCGACTTCCTCGCCGCGCGGGTGGCGGGTAGGGGCCGGGATCTGGACGGCTCCGGAGTCACGTACGCGGAAGTGGAGAAGGCACCCGCCGTCCTGCTCGTCGGATTCGAGTCCGAGGAGGAGGCGCCCGGCATCTTCCTGCGGCTGCGCAAGGCCTGGCGCAAGCACGGCCAGCGGACCTTCTCGCTCGCCACGTTCGCGAGCCGGGGCCTGGAGAAGGCGGGCGGCACACTGTTGCCCGCGGCTCCCGGCACCGAGACGGAATGGCTCGACGCCCTGTCCGGCGGAGTCGGCCTGGAGGGCGAGGGCGCCGCCGCGGCCGAGTCGCTGCGCTCACCGGGAGCGGTCATCGTGGTCGGCGAGCGCCTTGCCTCCGTGGCGGGCGGGCTCACCGCCGCCGTACGGGCCGCTGCCGCGACCGGTGCGCGCCTGGTGTGGATTCCGCGCCGGGCGGGGGAGCGCGGTGCCATCGAGGCCGGCGCGCTGCCCTCGCTGCTCCCGGGCGGGCGGCCCGCGACCGACCCGCGCGCGCGGGACGAGGTCGCTGCCGCCTGGCGCGTCGCCGAACTCCCGCACCGCTACGGCCGCGACACCGGGCAGATCATCGAGGCCGCCGCGACCGGCGAACTGGGCGCGCTCCTGGTGGCGGGCGTGGAGGTCGCCGACCTTCCCGACCCGGCACGCGCGCGTGAAGCACTCTCCGAGGTCGGCTTCCTGGTCTCGCTCGAACTGCGGCCCAGTGAGGTCACCGAGCACGCCGACGTGGTGTTCCCCGTGGCCGCGGTCGCGGAGAAGCCCGGCACCTTCCTCAACTGGGAAGGCAGGGCGCGGATGTTCGACGCCGCGCTCAAGCCCGACCACATGACGCGCACGCTCGCCCCCACGGACGCGCGTGTGCTGCACATGCTGGCCGACGCCGGGGACGTACATCTGGGCCTTCCCGACCTGGCGACCGCCCGGCGCGAGCTGGACGGGCTCGGCGGCTGGGAGGGCACGCACGCCGCCGAGCCCCTGGAGACGGCCGCCCAGCCGCCGAGGCCCGCCTCCGGAGAGGCCGTTCTCGCGGGGCACCGCCTGCTGCTCGACCGGGGCCGCCTCCAGGAGGGCGACGAGGCGCTCGCCGGTACCCGGCACGCCGCCGTCGCCCGGCTCTCGGCGGCCACCGCGGCGGAGGCGGGCGTCAAGGACGGCGACGTCCTGACCGTCACCGGGCCGGCAGGGGCGGCCGAACTGCCGCTCCAGGTCACCGAGATGCCCGACCGCGTGGTGTGGCTGCCGCTGAACTCGACCGGGGGAGGCGTCACGTCCGACACCGGCGCGCGCCCCGGCGACCTCGTCCGCATCGGCCCGGCGCTCCTGCCGGAGCCCTCACAGGCCCCGGAGGTGACGTCGTGATGCACACCGTGGTGCCGCTTGCGGCGGAAGACCTGTCCATGTTCGGCCGTGACCCGTGGTGGCTGATCGCCGTCAAGGCGGTCTTCTGCTTCGCGTTCCTGATGGTGACGGTGCTCTTCTCCATCGTCTGGGAGCGCAAGGTCGTCGCCTGGATGCAGCTGCGCATCGGCCCCAACCGGCACGGCCCCTGGGGCATGCTGCAGTCCCTCGCGGACGGCATCAAGCTGATGCTCAAGGAAGACCTGATCGTCAAGCGCGCCGACAAGGTGGTGTACATCCTCGCGCCGATCGTCGCGGCCATCCCGGCCTTCATGGCGATCGCGGTGATCCCCTTCGGGCCCGCGGGCAACGAGATCTCCATCTTCGGCCAGCGCACGACGATGCAGCTCACCGACCTGCCGATCGCGATGCTCTACATCCTCGCGGTCGCCTCGGTCGGCATCTACGGCATCGTGCTCGCCGGCTGGAGCTCAGGTTCCACCTATCCGCTCCTGGGCGGTCTGCGCTCCTGCGCGCAGATGATCTCGTACGAGATCGCGATGGGCGCCGCGTTCGCCTCGGTGTTCCTCTACTCCGGGTCGATGTCGACCTCGGCGATCGTGGAGGCGCAGGCCGACCGCTGGTACGTGCTGCTGCTTCCCGTCTCGTTCCTGATCTACATCGTGACGATGATCGGTGAGACCAACCGCGCTCCGTTCGACATGCCGGAGTCCGAGGGCGACCTCGTCGGCGGCTTCAACACCGAGTACTCGTCGATCAAGTTCGCGCTGTTCATGCTCGCCGAGTACGTCAACATGGTCACCGTCTCGGCGGTCTCCGTCACCCTCTTCCTGGGCGGCTGGCGGGCCCCGTATCCGATCAGCACCTTCTGGGAGGGCGCGAACCACGGCTGGTGGCCGATGCTCTGGTTCGTGATCAAGGTCCAGCTGCTGCTGTTCTTCTTCATCTGGCTGCGCGGCACGCTGCCACGCGTCCGCTACGACCAGCTGATGAAGCTCGGCTGGAAGGTTCTGATCCCGGTCTCGGTCGTCTGGCTGATGCTCGTCGCGACGGTCAGGGCGATGCGGAACGAGGAGTACGACTTCACCTCGATCGCGCTCTATGTGGGCGGCGGAGTCATCGCGCTCCTGCTGCTGTCGGTCGTCGTCGACATCTTCCGCGACAAGCGCGAGAAGGAAGCGGCAGCCGAGCAGGAGCCGGTCGCCTTCGACCCGATGGCGGGCGGATTCCCGGTCCCGCCGCTGCCCGGACAGAGCCTGCCGCCCGTACCGCGCCGACGCCCGCGCCGTGAGCGCGAGTTGATTGTCAGTGGCGGGCCGGATACTCAAAGTGACGGAACCGGAAGTGACGGAAAGGAGGCGTCCGATGGCTGAGTCGAAGAACGAGCCCAACCAGTCGCAGCACGAGTCGAACCAATCGAAGCAGGGGTTCCAGAACCCCGTGGCGGGCTTCGGCGTGACCTTCAAGGCCATGTTCAAGAAGCGGCTGACCGAGCAGTATCCGGAGCAGGAGAAGATCACCGCTCCCCGCTTCCACGGCAGGCACCAGCTCAACCGCCATCCGGACGGCCTGGAGAAGTGCGTCGGCTGCGAGCTCTGCGCCTGGGCCTGCCCCGCGGACGCGATCTATGTGGAGGGCGCGGACAACACCGAGGAGGAGCGCTACTCCCCGGGTGAGCGCTACGGCCGCGTCTACCAGATCAACTACGCCCGCTGCATCCTGTGCGGCCTGTGCATCGAGGCGTGCCCCACGCGCGCGCTGACGATGACGAACGAGTTCGAGCTGGCCGACAGCAGCCGCGAGAAGCTCATCTTCACCAAGGAGCAGCTGCTCGCCGGCCTGGAGGAAGGCATGGTCGATTCACCGCACTCGATCTTCCCCGGCACGGACGAGCAGGACTACTACCGCGGTCTGGTGACGGAGGCTGCGCCCGGCACGGTGCCTCAAGTCGCCCTCTCCAAGGGTGAGACGCCCCAGGAAGCCGCCTCCACCTTCGGGGACTCCGAGCCGGCGTCGGGGGAGGTGATCAACCGATGACCCAACTCGCCGCCTACACCACGTCCACCGGTGAGGCCGTCCAGTTCTGGGTGCTCGGCACGGTCGCCGTGATCGGCGCCCTGTGCACGATCCTCATGAAGAAGGCCGTGCACAGCGCGCTCTGTCTCGCCGGGACCATGATCATCCTGGCGGTCTTCTACCTCGCCAACGGGGCGTACTTCCTGGGCATCGTCCAGGTCGTCGTCTATACGGGCGCGATCATGATGCTCTTCCTCTTCGTGGTCATGCTCGTCGGCGTCACCGCCGCCGACTCCCTGAAGGAGACCATCAAGGGCCAGCGCTGGCTGGCCGGGCTCTGCGGCTTCGGCTTCGCCATCCTGCTCTTCGCGGGCATCGGGAACGCCTCGGTGAACGAGTTCACGGGCATGGGCAAGGCGAACGCGGGCGGCAACGTGGAGGGCCTCGCCGAGAGCATCTTCACGAAGTACGTCTTCGCCTTCGAGATCACCGGCGCCCTGCTCATCACCGCCACCGTCGGCGCGATGGTGCTCACGCACCGCGAGCGCACGGAGCGCGCCAAGACGCAGCGCGAGATGTCCGAGGAGCGCGTGCGCTCCAACCACCTCCCGCCGCTGCCCGCCCCCGGTGTCTACGCCCGGCACAACGCCGTGGACGTCGCGGGCCTGCTCCCCGACGGCACCCCCTCGGAGCTCACGGTCAACAAGACGCTGCGCGATCGCGGCCAGATCCGCGACGTGTCGAACGAGGCACTGGACGATCTGCGGGCCCTGGAGCAGCGCTCCGAGGACCGGCTCGAGCGGTCGTCCAAGACCGAGGAGGCGTCGAAGTGAATCCGGTCAACTACCTGTATCTCGCGGCGCTGTTGTTCGCGATCGGCGCCACCGGCGTGCTGATCAGGCGGAACGCGATCGTGGTCTTCATGTGTATCGAGCTGATGCTCAACGCGTGCAACCTCGCTTTCGTCGCCTTCTCCCGGCTGCACGGCAACCTCGACGGCCAGATCATCGCCTTCTTCACGATGGTCGTCGCCGCGGCGGAAGTCGTGGTCGGTCTCGCGATCATCGTGTCGTTGTTCCGCTCCCGTCACTCGGCCTCGGTCGACGACGCCAGCCTGATGAAGCTGTAAGGGGTCGCTGAAAAGTGGAGAACCTGATCGCGCTGCTGGTGGCAGCGCCTCTGCTCGGAGCGGCCGTACTGCTGTGCGGCGGGCGGCGGCTGGACCGTGTCGGCCACTGGCTCGGCACGCTGCTCGCGGCCGCCTCCTTCGTCGTCGGCGCGCTGCTCTTCGCCGACATGCTGGGCAAGGGCGCCGAGGAGCGCACCCTTTCGCAGCACCTGTTCAGCTGGATTCCCGTCGAGGGCTTCCAGGCGGACGTCGCCTTCCAGCTCGACCAGCTGTCGATGACGTTCGTGCTGCTGATCACCGGTGTCGGCACACTGATCCACATCTACTCCATCGGGTACATGGAGCACGACGAGCGGCGCCGCCGCTTCTTCGGCTACCTGAACCTGTTCCTCGCGGCGATGCTCATCCTGGTCCTCGCCGACAACTACCTGCTCCTGTATGTCGGATGGGAGGGCGTCGGCCTCGCCTCGTACCTCCTGATCGGCTTCTGGCAGCACAAGCCCAGCGCGGCCACCGCCGCGAAGAAGGCCTTCCTGGTCAACAGGGTCGGCGACATGGGCCTCTCGATCGCGATCATGCTGATGTTCACCACCTTCGGGACCTTCGCCTTCGGGCCCGTCCTGGAGGCCACGGGTGAGACCTCGGAGGGCAAGCTGACGGCCATCGGCCTGATGCTGCTGCTCGCGGCGTGCGGCAAGTCGGCCCAGGTGCCGCTCCAGTCCTGGCTCGGCGACGCGATGGAGGGCCCGACCCCGGTCTCGGCCCTGATCCACGCGGCGACGATGGTGACCGCGGGGGTGTACTTGATCGTCCGCTCCGGCGAGATCTTCAACGCCGCACCGGACGCCCAGCTCGTCGTCACCGTCGTCGGTGCGGTCACGCTCCTCTTCGGTGCGATCGTCGGTTGCGCGAAGGACGACATCAAGAAGGCCCTCGCCGGGTCGACGATGTCCCAGATCGGCTACATGATCCTGGCCGCGGGCCTCGGCCCCATCGGCTACGTCTTCGCGATCATGCACCTGGTGACGCACGGCTTCTTCAAGGCCGGGCTGTTCCTCGGGGCCGGCTCGGTCATGCACGGCATGAACGACGAGGTCGACATGCGCAAGTACGGCGGCCTCAGGAAGTACATGCCGGTCACCTTCGTGACCTTCGGGCTCGGCTATCTGGCGATCATCGGCTTCCCCGGTCTGTCCGGCTTCTTCTCCAAGGACAAGATCATCGAGGCGGCCTTCGCCAAGGGCGGCACGGAGGGCTGGATCCTCGGCTCGGTCGCGCTGCTCGGCGCCGCGATCACCGCGTTCTACATGACGCGCGTGATGCTGATGACCTTCTTCGGAGAGAAGCGCTGGCAGCCGGACGCGGAAGGCAATGAACCGCACCCGCACGAGTCGCCCCGGTCCATGACGATCCCCATGATCGTGCTCGCCTTCGGGTCGGTCTTCGCGGGCGGCTTCTTCAGCATCGGCGACCGCTTCATGCACTGGCTGGAGCCGGTCACCCACCACGACCACGGGGACTCGCCGCTGAGCGCCGCCACCGTCACGGGCGCCACCATGGTGGTCCTGGTCATCGGTGTGGCCCTCGCCTACGTCCAGTACGGCCGCCGTCCCGTCCCGGTCACCGCCCCGCGCGGTTCGCTGCTCACCCGGGCGGCCCGGCGCGATCTCCTCCAGGACGACTTCAACCACGTCGTCCTGGTCCGCGGCGGAGAGCACCTCACCCGCTCCCTGGTGTACGTCGACCACACCCTGGTCGACGGAGTCGTCAACGGCACGGCGGCCTCGGTCGGCGGGCTCTCCGGACGGCTGCGCAAGATGCAGAACGGCTATGCCCGCTCCTACGCGGTCTCGATGTTCGGCGGCGTTGCGGTACTCATCGCCGCGACCCTGCTGATGAGGGCGGTCTGATACCGATGTCCTTTCCCCTCCTGACAGCGACGGCGGTCCTGCCCGCGGTCGGCGCGATCGCCACGGCAGCCGTCCCGGCCGCCCGGCGGACCGCCGCCAAGTGGCTCGCGCTGCTCGTGTCGCTCGCCACGCTCGCGCTCGCCGTGACCGTGCTCGTGCGGTTCGACCCCGACGGGGCCCGCTATCAACTGACCGAGTCGCGTTCCTGGATCGCGGAATTCGGGGTGCGCTACGAGCTCGGCGTTGACGGCATCGGTGTCGCCCTCATCGCGCTCACCGCGCTCCTGATCCCCTTCATCGTCCTCGCGGGCTGGCACGACGCCGACCCCCTGGAGACGAAGTCCTCGCGCTGGCGGCCGACTCAGGGCTTCTTCGCCCTGATCCTCGCCGTCGAGGCGATGGTGATCATCTCCTTCGCGGCCACGGACGTCTTCCTCTTCTACATCTTCTTCGAAGCCATGCTCATCCCGATGTACTTCCTCATCGGCGGCTTCGGGGACCGGGCCCATTCGGGCACCGACGAGAACGCCTCGGCGCAGCGCTCGTACGCGGCCGTGAAGTTCCTGCTCTACAACCTGGTCGGCGGCCTCATCATGCTGGCCGCGGTGATCGGGCTCTACGTGGTGGCCGGGAACTTCTCCCTCCAGGAGATCACCGAGGCACGGGCCAACGGCTCGCTGGAGATGGCGACCAACACCGAGCGCTGGCTCTTCCTCGGCTTCTTCTTCGCCTTCGCGGTGAAGGCGCCGCTGTGGCCGCTGCACACCTGGCTGCCGAACGCGATGGGCGAGGCCACGGCCCCGGTCGCCGTACTGATCACGGCGGTCGTCGACAAGGTCGGCACCTTCGCGATGCTGCGGTTCTGCCTCGGGCTCTTCCCCGAGGCGAGCAAGTGGGCGACGCCGGTCATCCTCGTGCTCGCGCTGATCAGCATCGTCTACGGCGCGCTGCTCGCGGTCGGCCAGCGCGACATCAAGCGCCTGGTGGCGTACGCGTCGATCTCGCACTTCGGGTTCATCATCCTCGGCATCTTCGCGAT
Organism: Streptomyces sp. NPDC059900; assembly: GCF_050270335.1. Taxonomy (NCBI): domain Bacteria; kingdom Bacillati; phylum Actinomycetota; class Actinomycetes; order Kitasatosporales; family Streptomycetaceae; genus Streptomyces; species Streptomyces sp. NPDC059900. Next base: position 14,594 of record NZ_JBNNJZ010000029.1, on the reverse strand, counting down.
GACCTCGCAGGGCCAGTCCGGCGCGACGCTCTACATGGTCAACCACGGGATCTCGACGGCCGCGCTGATGCTGGTGGCCGGATTCCTGATCTCGCGTCGCGGTTCGCGGCTCATCGCGGACTACGGAGGGGTGCAGAAGGTCGCACCGGTGCTCGCGGGCACCTTCCTGATCGGCGGTCTGGCGACGCTCTCGCTGCCGGGACTCGCGCCCTTCGTGAGTGAATTCCTGGTCCTCGTCGGCGCGTTCGCGCGCTATCCCGTGGTCGGGATCATCGCCACCATCGGCATCGTGCTCGCCGCGCTCTACACCCTCGTCCTCTACCAGCGGACGATGACGGGCCCGGTGAAGCCGGAGGTCTCGGCCATGCCGGACCTGCGGGCGCGTGAACTCCTGGTCGTCGCCCCGCTGATCGCGCTCCTGATCGGCCTCGGCGTCTACCCGAAGCCGCTCACCGAGCTGGTGAACCCGGCGGTCAAGCACACCATGTCCGACGTTCAGCAGAAGGACCCGAAGCCCGACGTGGAGGCGGCCAAGTGAGCGCATCAGCCGTCCACAGCCTGTGGACAATGGCGTCGGCCGCGGCGCCGGGGGACCAGATCGACAAGATCGACACTCCCACCATCGAGTACGCCCAGCTGTCACCGACGTTGATCGTCATCGGCGCGGCGGTCATCGGGATCCTCATCGAAGCCTTCGTGCCGCGCAAAATCCGGTACTACGCGCAGGTGTTCGTGGCCGTCGTCGCCCTCACCGCGGCCTTCGCCGCAGTCGTCGGCCTAGCCGCCACCGGGTACGGCACGACGAAGGCGCACATCGCCGCCATGGGGGCCATCGCGGTCGACGGCCCCGCGCTGTTCCTTCAGGGAACGATCCTCCTCGCGGGGCTCGTCTCGATCTTCACCTTCGCGGAGCGGCGGCTCGACCCGGTGGCGCACGGCAACCGCGTCGACTCGTTCGCGGCGCAGGCCGGATCCGTGCCGGGCAGCGAGGGCGAACGGGCCGCCACGAAGGCCGGGTTCACGACCACCGAAGTGTTCCCCCTCGCGCTCTTCGCGATCGGCGGAATGCTCGTCTTCCCGTCGGCGAACGACCTCCTGACGCTCTTCATCGCCCTTGAGGTCTTCTCCCTTCCGCTCTACCTCCTGTGCGCGCTCGCCCGCCGCAAGCGCCTGATGTCGCAGGAAGCCGCCGTGAAGTACTTCCTGCTCGGCTCGTTCTCCTCGGCGTTCCTGCTCTTCGGGATCGCCCTGCTCTACGGATATGCGGGCTCGGTGTCGTACGGCACCATCGCCAAGGTCATCGACGGCAGCGTCCAGGAGGTCAACCCCGCGCTCGCCGACACCATGGGCAACGACGCGCTGCTCCTGATCGGTGCCGCGATGATCGTCATGGGGCTGCTCTTCAAGGTCGGCGCCGTGCCGTTCCACATGTGGACGCCCGATGTGTACGAGGGCGCGCCCACCCCGGTGACCGGCTTCATGGCCGCGGCGACGAAGGTGGCCGCCTTCGGCGCGCTGCTCCGGCTCCTCTACGTGGTCCTGCCGGGCCTCCGCTGGGACTGGCGCCCGGTCATGTGGGGTGTCGTCATCCTCACGATGCTGGCCGGCGCGATCGTCGCGATCACCCAGACCGACATCAAGCGGCTGCTGGCGTACTCCTCGATCGCCCACGCGGGCTTCATCCTCGCCGGTGTCATCGCCATGAACCCGGACGGCATCTCGTCGGTCCTCTTCTACCTCGCGGCCTACTCCTTCGTGACGATCGGCGCGTTCGCGGTGGTCACGCTGGTGCGGGACGCGGGCGGCGAGGCCACGCACCTGTCGAAGTGGGCGGGGCTCGGACGGCGCTCGCCGCTCGTCGCCGCCGTGTTCGCCGTCTTCCTGCTCGCCTTCGCGGGCATTCCGCTGACCTCCGGGTTCGCGGGCAAGTTCGCGGTCTTCAAGGCGGCCGCGGAGGGCGGCGCCGGTGCGCTCGTCGTGGTCGGTGTGGTCTCGTCCGCGATCGCGGCGTTCTTCTACATCCGCGTGATCGTGCTCATGTTCTTCAGCGAGCCGAAGGCGGACGGTCCGACCGTCGCCGTGCCCTCGCCGCTGACGATGACGGCGATCGGTGTGGGCGTGGCGGTGACGCTGGTCCTGGGCGTGGCCCCGCAGTACTTCCTGGATCTGGCGAACCAGGCGGGGGTCTTCGTCCGGTAGTCCGTCCGTACTGCTCGCCTTCGCTTCACCGCCGCCCCGCACCCCGTCCGACAGGGGTGCCGGGCGGCGGCCTGTGGATAACTCCGGAGGTGTCGGTGCGGAGCCCTATCGTGGAGTCAGCGGTCGAAGCGCGACGTACGAGATGTACGCGAGGTACGGGGGCAGGGCGATGGATGGGAACAGTGGCATGAGCGAGGTGACCGTACCGAGCGCGGTGGCGGAGAGTGACGCGCTGCGGACACTGCACCGCGTGTTCGGGTACGACGCGTTCCGGGGCGAGCAGGAAGCGATCATCGAGCATGTGGTCGCGGGCGGTGACTCCGTAGTACTGATGCCCACCGGCGGCGGCAAATCGCTCTGCTATCAGATCCCCGCCCTGGTCAGGCCGGGTACAGGCGTGGTGATCTCCCCCCTCATCGCGCTCATGCAGGACCAGGTCGACGCGCTGCGGGCCCTGGGCGTGCGGGCCGGGTTCATCAACTCCACGCAGGACTTCGACGAGCGCCGGGTGATGGAGGCCGAGTTCCTCGCGGGGGAGCTCGACGTGCTGTATCTGGCGCCGGAGCGGCTGCGCCTGGAGACGACGCTCGATCTGCTCTCCCGCGCCAAGATCTCCGTCTTCGCGATCGACGAGGCGCACTGCGTGGCGCAGTGGGGCCACGACTTCCGCCCGGACTATCTGGCGCTCTCCCTGCTCGGCGAGCGCTGGCCCGACGTCCCGCGGATCGCCCTGACGGCGACGGCGACGCACGCCACGCACCGGGAGATCACCGAGCGGCTCGGCATGCCGGACGCCAAGCACTTCGTGGCGAGCTTCGACCGGCCCAACATCCAGTACCGCGTCGTGCCGAAGGCCGAGCCGAAGAAGCAGCTCCTTGCCTTCCTCAAGGAGGAGCACGCGGGCGACGCGGGCATCGTGTACTGCCTCTCGCGCAACTCGGTCGAGAAGACCGCCGAGTTCCTGTGCAAGAACGGCATCGAGGCCGTTCCGTACCACGCGGGTCTGGACGGCGGGACGCGCGCCGCCCACCAGTCGCGCTTCCTGCGCGAGGAGGGCCTGGTCGTCTGCGCCACGATCGCCTTCGGCATGGGCATCGACAAGCCGGACGTCCGGTTCGTGGCCCACCTCGACCTGCCGAAGTCCGTCGAGGGGTACTACCAGGAGACGGGCCGCGCCGGACGTGACGGACTGCCTTCCACGGCCTGGATGGCGTACGGCCTCCAGGACGTGGTCCAGCAGCGGAAGCTGATCCAGGGCAGCGAGGGCGACGAGGCGTTCCGGCGCCGGGCGGCCTCGCACCTGGACTCGATGCTGGCGCTGTGCGAGACGGCCCAGTGCCGCAGGGCCCAGCTTCTGACGTACTTCGGCCAGGACGCGGACGGGCAGTCCTGCGGGAACTGCGACACCTGCCTCACCCCGCCGGAGACCTGGGACGGCACGGTCCCGTCCCAGAAGGTCCTCTCCACGGTGGTGCGACTCCAGCGCGAGCGCGGGCAGAAGTTCGGCGCGGGGCAGATCATCGACATCCTGCTCGGCAAGAAGACCGCCAAGGTCATCCAGTTCGACCACGACCAGCTCTCGGTCTTCGGCATCGGCGAGGAGCTGGCTGAAGCCGAATGGCGCGGGGTGGTCCGGCAGCTGCTGGCGCAGGGCCTGCTCGCGGTGGAGGGGGAGTACGGCACGCTGGTCCTGACCGAGCAGAGCGGTTCAGTCCTCGGCCGGGAGCGGGAGGTGCGGTTGCGCAAGGAGCCGAAGCGGCCCGCGGCGGCGAAGGCTCCCAAGGGGGAGCGGAAGGCGAAGGCCGCGGCTGCCGTCGCCGAGCTGCCCCAGGAGGCGGTGCCGGTGTTCGAGGCGCTGCGGGCGTGGCGCGGTGCACAGGCCAAGGAGCTGGGCCTGCCCGCGTACGTGATCTTCCACGACGCAACGCTCCGGGAGATCGCCACCCTCCGCCCGTCGTCCCTCGCGGAGCTCGGCGGCATCAGCGGCCTCGGAGAGAAGAAACTGGCGACGTACGGGGAGGGCGTCCTGGAGGTCCTGGCGGAGCTGGACGGAGGGGCGCCCTCGCAGGCCCCGGAGCCCCCGGAGGAGGACTGGCCGGAACCCCCGGAGGACTTCTGAGGGGCAGCGCCAGGCAGGGCCCCGTAAGGGGCGCGGGGAACTGCGCGCCGAGCCACGACGGCGCGGAAGACGGGCTGGGCACGGGCTGCCCCCGAGTAGCCGGGCTGGCCCCGCCCGGCAGGGCCCGAAGGGGCGCGGGGAACTGCGCGCCCAGCCAAGACGGCGCGGCAGACGAATCCGAGGCGCTGAGGGGCCGGGGGTGGTTCCACCCCCGGCCCGCGACCTCAACGGCCCGAGGCCACCCGGCCAGAGACCTCGCCGAGGCCCACCCGGGTGCCGTCCGGCCCCGGGGCCCACGCCGTCAGCGTGACCTCGTCGCCGTCCTCCAGGAACGTCCGCTTGCCGTCAGGGAGTTCGAGGGGATCCCGCCCGTTCCAGGTCATCTCGATAAGGGAGCCGTACTGCCCCTTCTCGGGTCCGCTCACCGTGCCCGAGCCGTACAGGTCCCCCGTGCGCAGGGACGCGCCGTTCACCGTCATGTGGGCGAGCTGCTGAGCGGCCGTCCAGTACACGGTGGAGAAGGGCGGCTCGGAGATGACCTGGCCGTTCAGGGTCACGGTGATGCGCAGGTCGTAGCCGCCGGGTTCGTCGGCGACGGACTCCGCGGAGTCGTCCAGGTAGGGCAGGAGTTCATGCGTGCGGGCGGGAGGGGCTACCCGCGCCGAGTCCAGGGCTTCGAGGGGGGTGATCCAGGCCGAGACCGAGGTGCAGAAGGACTTTCCGAGGAACGGTCCGAGCGGGACGTACTCCCAGGCCTGGATGTCGCGCGCCGACCAGTCGTTGAGGAGGGTCAGGCCGAAGACGTGCTCCCGGAAGTCCGCGAGCGGCACGGGGGTGCCCAGCTCGGAGGGCGTACCCACGACGAAGCCGACCTCGGCCTCGATGTCCAGGCGGCCGGAGGGCCCGAAGACGGGCGCCGTCTCCGCCGGAGCCTTGCGCTGGCCCGAAGGGCGTACGACCTCGGTCCCGGAGACCACCACGGTGCCCGACCGGCCGTGGTAACCGATGGGCAGGTGCTTCCAGTTCGGGGTCAGCGGAGTCGGCGAATCCGGGCGGAACATCTGCCCGAGATGGGTCGCGTGGTGCTCGGAGGCATAGAAGTCCACATAGTCGGCGACCTCGAAGGGGAGGTGCAGCGTGACGTCGGACAGGGGGTGCAGCAGGGGGCGTACGACCTCGCGGTGGGCCGGGATCGTCACCCACGCGGTGAGCGCGCGACGCACGTCGGACCAGGCCGTGCGGCCCGCGGCGAGCAGCGGGTTGAGCGTGGGCCCGGCGAGCAGCGAGACATAGGGCGAGCCGAGAGCGGCGGCCGCGGCGCCCGCGTCGAGGACGTGATCACCGAGCCGTACGCCGACACGGCGCTCCCCGGCGGCGTCCGAGGCGAGGGAGAACACGCCGTACGGGAGGTTGTGCGGGCCGAAGGGATCGCCCTCCGCGAGAGCGAAGGGGTCGCCTACGGAGCGGGCGGAAGGGTCGCTTCCGGCCGGGTCGAGCGGGGTGTGCTCGGACATGCGTACCTGCCTCGCTTTCCATATGGGTGTGCCACACGTTACGTGGGAACCCCTGCTGAGGGCAGTGTCTAAAGAGTTCGCAATGTCCGAATAAGCCTTGCTGGAATGGTCAATTCCGGCTTAGCGTCCTTTGGGGGGCGCGGACGGGGTGGGTCCGGGTCATACGGCGGGACACGTGGGGGGACCCGTGGCCATGACGAACGACAGCATGCCCTTCGCGGTGGACCGTGAGGTGCCCGGCCTGATCGTGAAGTTCGGCAACTACCCGCTGCATCACGGCGGCGTGGGCGCGATCCGCAGCCTCGGGCGGCTCGGCGTGCCCATGTATGCGATCACGGAGGACCGTTACACACCGGCCGCCGCCTCGCGTCATCTCACCCGCGCCTTCCCCTGGCCGACCACCGGGGCGGAGGAGCCGCAGCGGCTCGTCGAGGGGATGCTGCGCCTCGCGCGCCGGATCGGCAGGCCCACGGTCCTGATCCCGACCGACGAGGAAGCGGCCGTGCTCATCGCCGAGCACCAGGAGCCGCTGAGCGGCGCGGGGTTCCTCTTCCCGCGCGTGGAGCCGAAGTTACCCCGCCGCCTCGCCAGCAAGCAGGGCCTGCACGAGCTGTGCGTGGAGCACGGCATCGCCTCGCCGGCCGCGTCCTTCCCCGAGAGCTACCGGGACATCGAGGAGTTCGCCGCCGCCGCGGTCTTCCCGGTGGTCGCCAAGAACCGGGAGGCGTTCACGCGCCGCTCCCGGCCCGCGGTGAACGGCACGACGCGCATCGAGACCCCGGAGGGCCTGCTCGGGCTCGCCCGGGACTGGGGAGAGCGGCCCGGAGTGATCATCCAGGAGTATCTGCCGCGGGAGCAGGCCGAGGACTGGATCGTGCACGCGTACTTCGACGCGGACTCGACACCGCGGGCGATGTTCACCGGCGTCAAGGTGCGTTCCTGGCCGCCGCACGCCGGGATGACGGCGAATGCGTACGTCGTCGACAATCCGGAACTCGCGGACCTCGCCGCGCGTTTCATCAAACAGATCGGTTTCTCCGGCGTCATCGACCTCGACCTGCGTTATGACCGGCGCGACGGTCAGTACAAACTGCTCGACTTCAACCCCCGCATGGGCGCACAGTTCCGGCTCTTCGAGAACGAGTCCGGGATCGATGTGGTCCGTGCGATGCACCTGCACCTGACGGGTCGCCCCGTTCCCAAGGGGGAGCAGCGCGCCGGTCACCGCTATGTCGTCGAGAACATAGACCTGCCCGCTCTCCTCGCCTACCGCCGCAGCGGCTACACCACACCGCACGCGCCCCCGCACGCCAGCGGCACGGAACTGGCGTGGCTCGCCGCGGACGACATGAAGCCGTTCTTCACGATGCTCGCCCGGTTCGTACGGCCGGGCGCGAAGCATCTCTATCAGCTCTGGCGGACACAAAAGCGCGGCAGCAGGCACACGAAGTAAGTGACGTCCTGGGGAGGGACTTCGTGATCCATCCAGTGGCAATCATCGGTGCGGGGCCGTTCGGCCTCTCCACCGCGGCCCATTTGCGGGCCCGAGGCATTCCGGTACGGGTCTTCGGCGACCCCATGGTGAGCTGGCGTTCCCACATGCCCGCGGGGATGCTCCTGAAATCGACACCGGTGGCCTCGAACATCGACGCGCCGCAACACGGCCACAAGCTCGTCGACTACTGCGACGCGGCGGGGATACGGCGCCTGGTCACCGACGAGGACATCATCCCGATCGAGACCTTCATCGCCTACGGGGAGTGGTTCAAGGAAAAGCTGGTGCCCGACCTGGAGCAGGTGCGGGTCGTGTCGGTCGACCGCAGGGGCACGGCGGGCTTCGACCTGAAGCTGGACTCCGGCGAGCAGTTCACGGCCCGCGCGGTCGTCGTCGCGACCGGACTCTCGGGCCTCGCGCAGCTGCCGCCCTCGCTCGCCGCGGCGGTGCCGGACGGGCCGTCCCCCGCGGGCCCCGTGTCGCACAGTTCGCAGCACAGCGACCTGTCGCGGTTCGCGGGGCGCGAGCTGATCGTGGTCGGCGCCGGGCAGTCGGCCCTGGAGACGGCCGCGCTCGCCGCCGAAGCGGGCGCGACCGTGAAGGTGGTGGCGCGCGGCAGGGGATCGGTGGCCTTCGGGGCGCCCCCGTGGGAGCAGCCGAAGCTGCGCCCCGAGTCGCCGTTCGGCCGCGCCTGGTCGCTCTACGCCATCAGCTATTACCCCCACCCGTACCGCTATCTGCCCCCGCAGGCCCGGCACTACCTCGTGCGGCGCGTGCTCGGCCCGCTGGGCGCGTGGTGGCTGCGCGAGCGGTACGAGGGCAAGGTCGAGACGCGGGAGGTCCGCCGCGTCATCTCGGCGGACGTCCGGGACGGCAGCCCGGTCCTGCGCCTGGAGACCCCGCGGGGCCGCCTGCGTGAACTCTCCGCGGACCACGTCATAGCGGCGACGGGCTACCGCGTCGACGTCGCCGCGATGGACTTCCTCGGCCCGGCCCTCCGCGCCCGCCTCACCACGAGCCGGGGCACCCCGAAACTGGGCGCGGGCTACGTCTCCTCGATCCCCGGCCTGTACTTCACAGGCCTCCCGGCAGCGGCGTCGTACGGCCCCGTGATGCGCTTCGTCTGCGGCACGGAATTCGCTTCGCCGCGGCTGGCGGGGCACTTGGCGGGGGCGCACGGGTGAGTGTTGCCGAGAGGCTGACCGGGACCGGCATCGGGGCCCGGAGGCCGGGCCGGCCCGAAAGTCAGGGCCCGGAAGAAGGGAAAGCATCGTCGGGCACCCAGTACTCCGGCATCTCATGACACATGATGTCCGGGTACGGAGAGATCACCTGGTGCCCGTAACGCTGGTTGACCCAGGCCACGGCCTTCCCCCGGGGGACCCCGAAGCCGTCCACGACCACGTCGACGATCTCCCGGAAAAACTCGAGCATGCCGTCGTCCAGACGCATGACGAATTCGGTGGCCGGATGTCCCGACGTCAGAGGCGTGTCCTTCCGCCTGAGGAAATCGCCGAGCGCCCTCACCGAACCTTCGAGGTCCCGGAGTGCCGCGTCCTCCCCGGGCAGCTTCTCGCGGTGCCACCACAGCAAGCAGTCCGCAGCCGTGAAGGCCGCGCCGAGCACGTGCGCTGCCGGTGACGCGTCGACAGGCCTGCCCCCGCCATCCGCCGTGGTGATCAGCCCGTCTCCGCTCCGGGCGAAGTCGAGCCGGAAGGACGAGTCGCAGCCGACGAAACGGAAGTACCTCCGCTCCCTCTCCACGAGATCCCGCAGACCGTCGAGCAGATCGCTCGCCGCCACGAAAATCATCATCGACTGGTCCGGTCGGTGCCCACGGGAGGTCACGACACCCGTGTTGCCTTCCACCTCCATGTCGCCGAGCGCGAAACCAGGAGACGGCGGTGCCAACTCGCGGAGATCCACGTGAAACGAGAAGGTAACCACGGTGGCTGCTCCTAACGGATCCCCTCGATGAGCTTCTCCAGGGCCCTGTCGCCGTTCTCCGCGAGGAACTGCACGCTGTCCATGCCCACGTGAACCGCTCCGTCCGGGGCCATACCGAGGTAGGCGACACCGCGCCCCGTGTCACCGACGGGGTAGAGATGGACACCCGCTTGTTCGCCGAGCTCGTCGAAGATCTCGCAATCCCACTTGGCCACCAGCGGATCGAAGCGCAACGGAGAGCGAGGCGCGGTGCGCCCCGGCCCCTTCTGGTCGATCTCCAGGCCGCCGAACTCCCGCAAGAAGTTCCTCGCCGCGTCGTGGATCTCGAAGTCCTCGTCGGCTTCGTGGAGCGTGTGCTCCCACTCAACGGTGGAGACCGACCGGCCGGGGTACCAGCCGGCGAGGCGCAGAACGCGGTCGGTCTCCGCCGACCATCGTCGCCCGATCTCCGCTCGCAGATCCTGCTCGGGGCTGTGCGGGAGCACGAGATGGTCCCCAGCCGGGACGAACGGCAGCGGAGCGTCGGTGCGGCGCTCCATGACGAGTTTCTCCACAGCTTCGTACCCGCCGGCCGCGAGGTGCTCGATGCCGTCCGAGGCGATGCTGACGGTGCCATCCGCAGCGATGCCGACAAGGCTCCCCCCGCCGTCGACCTCTCCGACAGGAGTCAGATCCGAAAACGCTTCGCGCCCCCTGGCGGAGACCGCGAGTGGATCGAATCGAAAGGACGACTGGGGCATGATCGGCCCCGGTGTCCACTCGTCGGTCCGCAGCCCGCCGAACTCGGCGAGGAACCCGCGGGCCGCGTCGTGCACCTCGTGTCCGAGGTCGCGCAGCGCGTCCTCCCAGTCCGGCCTCGGCACTCTGCGGCCGGGATACCAGCCGCAAGATCGCATGACGCGTTGGGTCAACGGCGACCAGCGGGTGTGGAGTTCGTCCTCCGAGGCCGATCCGCTTTCCCGGGCGTGGGTGCGGCTGCCCGTGACGAGCCTCTCCAGCGCTTCGTCGGCCGAGCGCGCGAGCGGCCTGACGGTGTCCGGACCGAGATAGACCGTTCCGTCGGGGGCCATGCCCAGGGCCTCACCGGCGTCGTCGCCGCCGAGGGGGTACAGATACGACGGGGCACCCGGCGCACCCCCCGGCACGTCGAAGATCTTGTCGTCCCATCCGGCGGCGAGCGGGTCGAATCGGAACGGACCCGTCGGCGTCTCGACGAGCAGGTCCCCGAATTCGGCCAGGAATTGTCGCGCCGCCTCGTGCATCTCGAAACCGCCGCGTTCGCGCTGCGCACGCAAGTGGCTCTCGGTGGACACCGAGCGGCCGGGGAACCAGCCGGCCTTCCGCAGCGCGTGATCGGTCTGTTCGGACCAACGCTGCCGGAGTTCGTCGCTCATGCCCAGTCCGCTCCTCTGACCCCGAGTTCGTCGAGCACATGCTTGCACGAGTCGCAGATGGGCTTGGGGGTCTGGTGTGCCGCATTCCCCGAGGCGCGGACGTTCACGGCGGCCATCACACCACCGCGGGGGTCCACGCCCGCCTTCTTGGCGTTCGACAGCGCTTCCGCTTCACCGCACTTCCCGTGCTGGTTACCCGCCCGGAGGTTCTCCGGCACACGATCGTAGGCGGCCTTGATGTCAGGGTGCAGATCGTGCTGCACGTCGGGGCCGCCCTTGGCATTGGCGCCGGTGAAGGGTGTCTTGTGCCCCGGTACCGAAAGCCCCGCCGCACTGGTGGGCCTGGTCTTCTTGCTCGCACCGGTCGGGGCGTCCTGCTCCTCCTGTGCCCGCCTCTTGGCGGCGTCCTTGGCCGCCGTCTCACAGTTCGGCGCGAGCCCCAGCGGGTCCACCGCGGTGAACGGGTTCGGCACGTAAGCCCGCGGGTTGGGGCCGGGGGCCAGGCCGAGCGGGTCGACCGAGGCGTACTGTCCCGTCTCGGGGTCGTAATGGCGGTAGTAGTTGTAGTGGAGCGCCGACTCGGGGTCGTCGTACTGCCCCGGGAAGCGCAGGGGGCAGTACGCGGCGTCCGGCCCGGCGTCACCCAGAGGGGCACCCCATACCGTCGTACGGGAACGCCAGGCCAGCTCTCCCCGGTCGTCGACCAGTTCGGTGGGGGTGCCGACCAAGTCGGTCACGATCGAGTAGAACCGGTCGTCCACCCATTCCTGCGGGTTCTCGCCCGCAGCGACCCGGTCCACCTGGGTGACCGGGCTGAACCGGTCTCGTTCCCAGTTCCACACGGTGCACTTGGGTGCTTCGTCGCCCGTGCACGTGGACTGCTCGGCCAGGACGAATCCGTCCCAGGCGAAATTCACTTCCTCCACCACGGTCACGCCGTCCGGACCGAATCGCTGTTTGGCGACACGGCGGCCGAACGGGTCGTACCGATAGCCCCATTTGGTGCCGTCCGGGGTGGTGACGCCAACGAGCCGGTCCTGGCTGTCCCAGGTGTACTTCCAGACGTCGGGCTTCCGTGAAAGCCGCTTCTTGCGCCGTTCGACGACGCGGCCCTGCGCGTCGAACTCGTAACGCACGTTGCCCGACCCGCGAGACGCGGGTTCGCCGCCGGAAGGCTGCGCGGTCCGAGCCGCGTCGTGACCCTGCCATTCTGCCCGGGTGAGGTTGCCGGCGGTGTCGTACGCGTACCGCTCCGACCAGGTCGCCGCCTGTACGCCGGTGATCCGCCCCGTGCCGTCCACGTCGACCACGCGGTCGCCGCCCAGCAGATCGCTGATCGCGGTGACCGAGCCGTCCTGCCGATAGCGGTACGCCCGCTCCTGTACTCGTCGGCGCTCCGGTGAGCCCGATGGCCCGCCGTCCGCGGTCAGTGTCTGTGTGCTCAGCCTGCCGTCCGTGTCCCAGGTCTGGCTGAGCACGGTGGATCCGGCCCGGCGTTCCACCTCGCGTCCGGCCTCGTCGTACCCGAAGGTGACGGTCCTGCCCGCGGTCCGCAGGAGAACCGGCCGGTCACGGCCGTCGTACTCCCAGACACTCTCGGCGCCCGACGGGGTGACCCGGTGGGTGCGCCTACCCAGCAGGTCGTAGGCCGAGCGGACGGTGGCGCCGTTGCACGTCTCGGCGAGGACGCGGCCACGGGCATCGCGTTCATAGGTCAACTCGGTGTGGCCGTCGCTCACCCGCAGGACATTGCCGACCGGGTCGTACGTGTAGGCCGTGGTCCCTTCGCCGGACCGTTCCTCGAGTACCTTGCCGAACGGGTCGCGCACGTACTCGATGGCCTGCCCCGCCCCGTTGGTCTGGCCGACGAGTCGGGCGGCGGCGTCGAAGCGGTAGCTCTGGGTGCGTCCGTCGAAGTCACGCTCCTGGACCAGGCGCCCTGCCTCGTCGTAGACGTAATTCCAGACGGAGCCGAGCTGGTTGGTGATCGACGTGACACGCAGTTCGCGGTCGTAGCCGAACTCCAGGCGTGATCCGTCCGGATCGATCCGGGCCGACGGCAGATCGAATCCGGAGTACTCGAAGCGGGTGACTTGCCCCAGATGGTCGGTGTGCTCGACGAGGTTGCCCTCGCCGTCGTAGACGCGGTGCTCGGTGCTGCCGTCGGGCAGTGTGCGCCGGCTCAGTTTGCCCTCGGGGGTCCAACTGGTCCGGGTGACCGAGCCGTCCGGCCCGGTCTGCGCGATCAGCCTGCCGAAGGCGTCGCGCTCGAAGTGCGTCGTGGACCCCTCGGCGTCGGTACTCGAGGTGGGATCACCCGTCGCAGAGGGCTCCAGGAGCGCCGTGCGTCCCGCAGCGTCGGTGACCGAGGTGAGAGCACCGAAGTCGTTGTAGCGGTAGGAGATCCGTGCGCCGGTGGGGTCGATCTCGGCGGTGAGGTTGCCGCGTTCGTCGTACTCCAGGTGCCAGACGTGTCCGTCCGCCTGTGCCACGGCGACGGGTTGGCCGTAGATGCCGTTCTCCGCGCGTTCCTGGCTGCCGTCCGGATGGATGACCGCCGTGGGGGCGCCGTCCGCGTCGTAGACGTACCGGGTCGCCTGGCCGAGCGGGTCGGTGCGGGAGAGCAGGCGGTTGTACCGGTCCCACTCGGAGTACGTGGTGTTGCCGAGCTGGTCGGTCTGGGCGACGAGTTGGCGGAGTTCGTTGTGCCGGTAGGTGGTGGTGTTGCCCAGCGAGTCCGTGTAGCGGGTCGTACGAGTCTCGTCGTCGTACGCGATGGAGCACGAGAGGCGGCCATCGGTGCCCTCGCCGCTGACGCAGCGGTTCTGATCGTCGTAGGTGAAGCGGTACCGGCAACCGATGCGGTCGGTCCACGAGGTGATGCGGGAGCGGCCGTCGTAGGTCAGCGTCAGAGGCAGACCACTGGAGTTGTAGATCTCGGTGAGGTTGCCGTCGGCGCCGTAGCCGAAGCGCCGCAGGGTCGTTCCTTCAGGGCCGTCCTGCGGGTTGTGCAGGCGCAGGCCGACGACGCGGTCGCGCACGGTGTCGATGTGGAGGTGGCGGCCGGCGGAGTCACGTACGGCGGTGGGCGTACCGTGCCGGTCGCGCTCGAAGTCGACGCGCAGGCCGTTGCGGTCGGTGATCGCGGACAACGGCATCGTGAATGCGGCGTCAGTCGACGCGGGTGATTCCGCCGGCGCGAAGTGACGTGTGGTGCCCGTGGACGGGTCGGTGATGCGGATGGGTGCGCCTGGAGCACCGTCCCAGTCCAGCGGCCAGCGGGGGCCCTCATGAGGCATGACCGAGGTGCCGGGGTGGGGGACCGGGTAGAGCAGCAGCATGCCGTCTTCGGTGGCGAAGACTGCACCCTCCTTGTCGAGTTCGAGGCGTTCGTCGAGGGTGGAGGCCCATGACGGCCCGAACCATCGGCCCCAGCGGTACGTCGACAAATGAGTTCGCCGCAGGGCGAGCGGAAGCAGCCCCGGCAGGTCGACGTCTGTCTCCTGCATGATCATTTCGCCGGAGACCATGTCGATGGGGTCGCCGTTCTTGCAGCGTCCCTCTGCCTTCTTGCTGGAGGCCGCGGCATCGTCGGCCCCCTTGCGCAGTCCGCCCTTGCCCAGTCCCTTCCCCATGCCTTTGAGCCCGGCTTTGAGGCCCTTCATGCCTTTGGCGAGGCCGCGGAGGCTGGTGAGGCCCTTCATGCCGGGGATGCAATCGAGGGCGGCGAAGGCGACGTCCAGTAGGCCTGCTTCTCCGTTGGCGTATTTATGGAGGGTGTCGGCCAGGACGACGAGTGCCGCGATGAGCACGATGGCGCCGAGGATCGGCCCGCCGATGATCATGGCGATGACGCCGAGTACGGCGACGACGACCTTGCAGACGGCGACGATGGTGTCCCAGTTGTCGGTGACCCAGTCGCCGAC
>NZ_JBNNJZ010000028.1:0-38524 GCF_050270335.1 Streptomyces sp. NPDC059900 | reverse complement strand
TGTGGGTGGTGTTGTGCGTGTTGTTGGATGACCACCTAGTCCCCTTCCCCCTCATGATAACGCGGCGGGGCCCCAACGAGTGGTGGTTGGGGGCGCCCCTCTCCGGCCCGTATCGACGCTCCCCTGCGCATGTTTCACGTGAAACCGTACGTTTCACGTGAAACACCCGCGTGGGGAGTCTCCGTCAGCCTGACGATCCGCGGATGAAGCCTCCGTCGTCTCCACCGTTCTGGCCCGGCGGATCAGGCGTGGTCGGTGGCGACTCGCCGCCGGTACTGCCGTCGGTGTCCCCGCCTTCCGTGGCACCACCGTCGTTCTCGCACTGCCATTCCCAGTCGGAACAGGACTCACTCGGGTCGGGGCTTCCGGAGGGAGTCGGAGAAGTCCCGGTGTCCGAGGGGGTCGGCGTGGGTGACTTCTCCGGCTCCTCGGTCTTCGACGGGGTCGGGGTCGGGGTCGGCGGCGGAGTCTCACCGACGACCCTGCCGATCTCCTTCGGCACGGGGAAGTTGATCACGGACTCGCCCTTGAGGGCCTGCTCCATGTAGTCGTGCCAGATCTCCGCGGGGAACGAGGCACCGTGGATCTTCTTCTGGCCACCCGTGCCGAACATCTCCAGGAACTCTCGCTTCTTGTTCCCTTCGTTGTCGTCGAGCCGGTACATGCTGATCGCGGTCGACAGCTGCGGGGTGTACCCGACGAACCAGGCCGACTTGTTGCCGTCGGTCGTACCGGTCTTGCCCGCGACCTGGCGGCCGCTCAGCTTCGCCGAGGTGCCTGTGCCCTTGTCGACGACGGTCCGAAGGACGTCGGTGACGTTGTCGGCAACCGTCTCGTCGAAGGCCCGCTTGGTCTGCGTCTCGTGCTCGTAGACGGTGTTGCCCTTGTGCTCGACTTCCTTCACCGAGTACGGATCGTTCTGCTTGCCGCTGCTCGCGAAGGTGGAGTAGGCGCCGGCCATCCGGATCGCGCTCGGAGAGGACGTACCGAGCGAGAAGGACGGGTAATTGGCGCTGGCCAGGCTGTTCTCCTTGATGCCGGAGTCGATGGCCGCCGCCTTCACCTTGTCCAGACCGACGTCCATGCCGAGCTGCACATAGGCGGAGTTGACCGACTCCCGCATCGCCTCGCGGAGATCAATCTGATAGGTCGGCGCGTTGTAGTCCGCACCACCATCGTTGGTCTGCAGCCACTCCTTGCCTTCCTTGTCCTTCCAGATACTGCCGTCGTAGTTCTGGATCTTGAGCTTGTTCTTGCCGCTGTAGAGGCTCTTGGGGTTGACGATGGTGCGCTCGCCCTCGCCCTGATCCGGCAATCCGTCCGGGTCGCGCGTTCCGTCCTTGAACGCCGCCGCGAGCACGAAGGGCTTGAACGTGGAGCCGACCTGGGCACCGGTCTGGTCCGCGTTGTTGGTGAAGTGCTTGGTCGCGTCCTCACCGCCGTAGATGGCCTCGATCGCGCCGTTCTCGGGATTCACGGACGCGCCACCGAACTGGACGTGCTTGTCCTTGTCCGGTCGCAGCTTGGTGTTGAGGTTCGCCTTGCGGACCTTGATCACGGCCTTCTCGAGCTTCTCGACCTTCTTCCTGTCGAAGGTCGTGTGAATCTCGTAGCCGCCCTGCTGAAGATCGTTGGCCGTGATCTGGCCATCGCTGTTGTTGATCACGTACGCCTTGGCCAGGTCGACGAGATAACCGATCTGCCCGCCCAGCTGGGCGTTGGAGCGGGGGTTCTCCAGCTTCGGGAACTTCGTGTACTTGGCCCGCCTCTCGGCGGTCAGGTGGCCGTCCTTGACTTCCTCGTCGAGGATCCACTTCCAGCGCTTGGTGGCCCTGGCCTTGTTGGCATCGGGCGAGGCAGCGGGGTCGACCTCGGGTGAACCCGCGGGGTCGTAGTACGTGGCGCCCTTGAGGACCGTCGCCAGGAGCGCGCTCTGGCTGGGGTTCAGTTCCTTGGCGTCCACGCCGAAGTAGGCGCGGGCGGCGGCCTGGATGCCATAGGCCCCGCGGCCGTAATAGGCGGTGTTGAGGTAGCCCGCCATGATCTCTTCCTTGGAGACCTGCCGACCGACCTTTATGGAGATGAAGAGCTCTTTGAACTTACGCGTGAACGTCTGCGACTGGTCGCCCAGGCGCGCGTTCTTCACGTACTGCTGGGTGATGGTGGAGCCACCCTGGGTCTCTCCGCCCTTGGCCATGTTCACCAGGGCACGCGTGATGCCCATGGGGTCGACGCCCTTGTCGTCCTCGAACGTCTTGTTCTCGGCCGAGATGACGGCGGTGCGCATCTCCTTGGGGATGTCCTCGTAGTCGATGATCTGGCGGTTCGTCTCACCACCGGTCGCGACCATCTGCTTGCCGTCGTTCCAGTAATAGACGTTGTTCTGCGCCTTGGCCGCGTCGTCGACCTTGGGAACTCCCACCAAGGCGTAGGCGATCCCCGTGACCGCCATCAGGCTTCCGAGGAAACCGACGAACAGGCCGGTGACCAGGCGCCAGGACGGCACCCAGCGACGCAGGCCGTCCTTCTCCGCGCGCGGGTAGTCGATGAACCGCTTCTTTCGGGGCTCGTGGCCGCCACGACCCCGGCCGCGGCCGGGCCCATTCGGGCCACCGCCACCGCGCCGACCGCCTCCGCGCCCGGCACCGGCGCCGTCGGACGCCCTGCGGCGACCGCCGGAGCCTACGGAACCGCTGCGCTGTGCGGCACGACGAGCCTCGGCACGGCCGCCGTAGGACCGGTCCCCGTCGTCGGGGGCCCCCGATCCGTGCGAGCCGGTTGAGGAAGAGGGCGATCCAGTGGCGCCACGCGGTGCCGCGCGGCGACCCGACGACGCGCCTGGGACGCCGCGTCTGGCCGCGGCGCGTCCGCCGCCCTGCGGCTGCGGCGGTTTGCGACGGTGCTCGCTCATCGAACGATTACTCCTCGGGCAGGCGCAGGTATCCGCGCCTGGAAACGGCGGCTGGTTTCCGGTCCCCCCGAAGTACGTATGAGTCCCTCCCGGCACTCACCCGCACTACACCAGGGACAACGACGCCCTCAGGTGTCACTTGGTTCCCGGCGGTCTGCATGGCGCACAGACTACGCACCGTCAAAACCCACTTAGGGCAGAAGTTCACCCCAAATCAGGCAAGTTACTTCCTACGAATCGGTGATGTGACGCCGTTCACCGTTTCCCCCCTTGTCTCATCAAGGAGGCCGTTCTATCGTCTCGATGTATCGAGTCGATACATCAGCTCGGCATAAAGACCGTGTCGACAGACGCTGGCAGACGGGAGGCGAAGATGAGCAGACGCTCCGGCATCCTCGAGTTCGCCGTGCTCGGCCTGCTGCGCGAGTCCCCGATGCACGGCTATGAGCTGCGTAAACGACTCAATACTTCGCTGGGAGTGTTCCGCGCCTTCAGCTACGGGACGCTCTACCCCTGCCTCAAGACGCTGGTCGCCAACGGCTGGTTGATCGAGGAATCGAGCGGTACCCCCGAGGAGGCCCTCGCGGCCCCGCTCTCCGGGCGCCGCGCCAAGATCGTCTACAGGCTGACGGCGGAAGGCAAGGAGCACTTCGAAGATCTGCTCTCCCAGACCGGCCCCGACGCGTACGAGGACGAACACTTCGCCGCCCGCTTCGCCTTCTTCGGGCAGACATCGCGGGACGTACGCATGCGGGTCCTCGAGGGGCGTCGCAGCCGCCTCGAGGAGCGTCTGGAGAAGATGCGCGCCTCCCTGGCCCGTACCCGGGAGCGCCTGGACGACTACACGCTTGAGCTGCAGCGGCACGGAATGGAGTCCGTGGAGCGCGAAGTGCGCTGGCTGAACGAGCTCATCGAGAGCGAGCGAGCGGGACGGGACCAGCAACGGTCCGCCCCGGACAGCTCCGCTCAGCACGACAGCACATCTGGGGAGTCGGGCGGCCTGCCCCGGCGGCGGGGCGAGAACCCGCCGCCGGATCCGTCCGATGACACCGCCAAGTGAGACCCCGCGATCCGCAGGGTCTCATCCGGAATACACGAATCACACAGGGAGCAACCGGAATGGGTTCGGTTCGCGTAGCCATCGTCGGCGTGGGCAACTGCGCCGCCTCGCTGGTCCAGGGCGTCGAGTACTACAAGGACGCAGACCCGGACACCAAGGTCCCGGGCCTGATGCACGTCCAGTTCGGCGACTACCACGTCGGTGATGTCGAGTTCGTCGCCGCCTTCGACGTCGACGCCAAGAAGGTCGGCCTCGACCTCTCGGACGCCATCGGCGCCAGCGAGAACAACACCATCAAGATCTGCGACGTGCCGAACAAGGGCGTCAGCGTCCAGCGCGGCCACACCCACGACGGTCTGGGCAAGTACTACCGCCAGACCATCGAGGAGTCCGCCGAGGCCCCCGTCGACGTCGTCCAGATCCTCAAGGACAAGCAGGTCGACGTCCTCGTCTGCTACCTGCCCGTGGGTTCCGAGGACGCCGCGAAGTTCTACGCGCAGTGCGCCATCGACGCCAAGGTCGCCTTCGTCAACGCCCTCCCGGTCTTCATCGCCGGCACCAAGGAGTGGGCCGACAAGTTCACCGAGGCTGGCGTCCCGATCGTCGGTGACGACATCAAGTCCCAGGTCGGCGCCACCATCACGCACCGCGTGATGGCAAAGCTGTTCGAGGACCGCGGTGTCCGTCTCGAGCGCACGATGCAGCTCAACGTCGGCGGCAACATGGACTTCAAGAACATGTTGGAGCGCGACCGCCTCGAGTCCAAGAAGATCTCGAAGACGCAGGCCGTCACCTCGCAGATCCGTGACCGCGAGCTGGGCGAGAACAATGTCCACATCGGTCCGTCGGACTACGTCGCGTGGCTCGACGACCGCAAGTGGGCGTACGTCCGCCTCGAGGGCCGCGCCTTCGGTGACGTCCCGCTGAACCTCGAGTACAAGCTCGAGGTCTGGGACTCGCCGAACTCGGCCGGTGTCATCATCGACGCCCTGCGCGCCGCGAAGATCGCCAAGGACCGCGGCATCGGCGGCCCGATCCTCTCCGCGTCCTCGTACTTCATGAAGTCCCCTCCGGTGCAGTACTTCGACGACGAGGCGTACGACAACGTCGAGAAGTTCATCAAGGGCGAGGTCGAGCGCTAAAGCTCGCCGTTCGAACAGTTGTTGAGGGCCCCCGGTGATCTGCCGGGGGCCCTTCCCCTATGTGAGGCTGTGAACCATGGCTGTCGTCGGTGACCTGCGCGTATTACTGCGTCTGCGGGATTTCCGGCGCCTGCTCGCCGTCCGGCTGATCTCCCAGGGCGCGGACGGCGTCTATCAGGTGGCCCTGGCCACTTACGTCGTCTTCTCCCCGGAGAAGCAGACCTCGCCGGCCGCGATCGCCTCCGCGATGGCGGTGCTGCTCCTTCCTTACTCCCTGATCGGCCCCTTCGCCGGTGTGCTCCTCGACCGCTGGCCACGCCGGCAGGTCTTTCTGTACGGCAATCTGCTGCGGGCCGCTCTTGCGTCGGTGACCGCGGTGCTGATGCTGAGCGGCGTGCCCGACTGGCTCTTCTACGCCTCCGCGCTCTGCGTCACGGCCGTGAACCGTTTCGTTCTCGCCGGGCTCTCGGCGGCGCTGCCCCGGGTGGTCGATTCCGAGCGCCTGGTGATGGCCAACTCCCTCTCACCGACCGCGGGGACGCTGGCAGCCACCGTGGGCGGCGGTCTCGCCTTCGTCGTCCGCCTGGTGGGTCCCGACTCGGACGCGACCGTGGTCCTGCTCGGGGCCGCCCTGTACCTCTGTGCGGCGCTCGCCTCGCTGCGGATGGCGCGTGAGCTGCTCGGTCCGGACCCCGAGCTGATGAGGCCGCGGCTCGCGACGGCGCTGGCCGGTACGGCACGGGACCTGATGGCCGGGGTGCGACATCTGTCGCAGCGACGCCCGGCTGCCCGCGCGCTCCTCGCGATGACGCTGATGCGGTTCTGCTACGGCGCCCTGTCGGTCATGGTCCTGATGCTCTGCCGGTACGCATGGTCGTCCTCGGAGTCCGACGGACTCGCCCTGCTCGGGCTCGCCGTGGGGGTCTCGGGGGCGGGCTTCTTCGCGGCGGCCGTGGTGACTCCCTGGGCGGTGAGCCGGTTGACGGCCGGCGGCTGGATCGTGGCCTGCGCGGGCGCCGCGGCGATCCTGGAACCGGCGCTCGCCCTCCCGTTCACCCCCGTCCCGCTGCTGATCGCCGCGTTCCTGCTGGGCCTGACGACACAGGGAGCAAAGATCGCCACGGACACAGTGGTGCAGTCGGCGGTGGACGACAGTTTCCGTGGCCGGATCTTCTCGGTCTACGACGTCCTGTTCAACGTCGCGTTCGTCGGCGCGGCAGGAGTAGCCGCCCTGATACTGCCGCCTGACGGGCGGTCGGTCCCTCTGGTGGTCACGGTGGCCGTTATCTACGCAGCGATTGCTGCCGCTATGGCCAGGTTTGACGCGCAGTAAGTGTCACATCAATGCCACAGTGCCACCCTGAACTTCAGAGATGTCACTCCCTCCCTATAACTTACGGACGTCGCATCCGCGCCATCGCGCTTTCGTTCTAGGGGGACCCCCAAGTGACCACACCGCCCCAGGGCCAGAATCCCTACGGCCAGGGCGTGCAGCCGCACCCCGGCCAGCCGGGACAGCCCGGCCAGCCCGGCGTTCCGCAGCAGCCCTACCCGCCGTACAACCAGGGCGCCCCGGTTCCGCCTCCGGCCGCTCCGAGTGGCGGCCGACGCGTCAACAAGCTGGTCCTGCGGATCGGTGGCGTCATAGTCGTCGGCATCCTGATCGCCGTCGGCAAGTGGTACTTGGGCAAGAGCGATGCCGAGACCACCGCCGTCGGCGACTGCCTGCACAACAAGGGCACGCAGTCCGCGCCGGACCTGAAGAACACCGACTGCTCCTCGAGCGACGCCGAGTTCGAGGTCATCGAGAAGTTCGACAACACCAGCAGCGTCAGCAAGTGCGAAGCGGTCAAGGGGACCGAGGTCTCCTACTACCAGACCGGTGGCGGCCACGACGTGGTGCTCTGCCTGAAGAACAAGTAACGGCATACGCGAAGGGGGCACTGTTTCACGTGAAACAGTGCCCCCTTCGCATGTCCGGATCCGGTGCGATGTTTCACGTGAAACATCGCACCGTTCCACGCCTCACTCCTGCTCGACCCACCACTCCTTGAGCGCCGCGACCGCCGCGTCCCGCTCCATCGGCCCGTTCTCAAGGCGCAGCTCAAGCAGGAACTTGTAGGCCTGGCCGATCACCGGCCCTGGCCGCACGTCCAGGACCTCCATGATCTCGTTGCCGTCCAGGTCGGGACGGATCGAGTCCAGCTCCTCCTGCTCCTGAAGCCGCTCGATGCGCTCCTCAAGACCGTCGTACGCGCGCGACAGCGCATTGGCCTTGCGCTTGTTGCGCGTCGTGCAGTCGGACCGGGTCAGCTTGTGCAGCCGGCCGAGGAGAGGGCCTGCGTCGCGTACATAGCGCCGGACGGCCGAGTCCGTCCACTCACCCGTCCCATAGCCGTGGAAGCGCAGGTGCAGCTCCACAAGCCGCGAGACGTCCTTCACGAGCTCGTTCGAGTACTTGAGCTCCGTCATGCGCTTCTTTGCCATCTTGGCGCCCACCACCTCGTGGTGGTGGAAGGAGACCCGGCCGTCGTCCTCGAAGCGCCGCGTCCGCGGCTTCCCGATGTCGTGCAGCAGCGCCGCGATCCGCAGCGTCAGGTCCGGGCCGTCCTCCTCCAGCGCCATCGCCTGCTCCAGGACGATCAGCGAGTGGTCGTAGACGTCCTTGTGACGGTGGTGCTCGTCACTCTCCAGGCGCAGGGCCGGAAGCTCGGGCAGCACACGGTCGGCGAGACCTGTGTCGACAAGTAGAGCAAGTCCCTTCGCCGGGTTCGGCGAGAGGAGCAGCTTGTTCAATTCGTCACGCACACGCTCAGCGGAGACGATGTCGATGCGCTCGGCCATCGCCTTCATCGCGGCGATGACGTCCGGAGCCACCTCGAAGTCCAGCTGCGCGGCGAACCGTGCGGCCCTCATCATCCGCAGCGGATCATCGGAGAAGGAGTCCTCCGGGGTGCCCGGGGTGCGCAGGACTTGCTCTGCCAGGTCCTCGAGACCGCCGTGCGGGTCGATGAAGTCCTTCTCGGGGAGCGCGACGGCCATCGCGTTGACCGTGAAATCACGGCGTACGAGATCTTCCTCGATGGAGTCGCCGTACGACACCTCGGGCTTGCGCGACGTCCTGTCGTACGCCTCGGACCGGTAGGTCGTCACCTCGATCTGGTAGCCGTCCTTCTGGCTCCCGACCGTGCCGAAGGCGATCCCGACCTCCCACACCGAGTCCGCCCACGGCCTGACGATCTTCAGCACGTCCTCGGGGCGGGCATCGGTCGTGAAGTCCAGGTCGTTGCCGAGCCGGCCAAGGAGCGCATCTCTGACCGATCCGCCGACCAGGGCAAGGGAGAACCCGGCCTCCTGGAAACGGCGGGCAAGGTCGTCCGCGACAGGGGACACACGCAGCAGTTCGCTGACCGCGCGGCGCTGCACCTGGCTCAGTGCGCTGGGATTTTCTTCATTGGCGTTCGGCACAACAGAAAAGGGTACGTGCCCCGGACACCCCCGGCCGCCCGGTTTTCGGCGGGCTGCCCGGGCCGCGCGCCCCTCTCCGGCCAGGTCTTCCGATCATGTGGAGCAGTCCGCGGCACTTCGCCACAGCGCACCTCGTTACCATGCGTGGACGCACAACCGACGACCACTGACGACGACGAGGACGGGCAACGCGTGGCCGAGGCGGCAGACTACCCGGGGACCAGTCCCTCACCTGCCCGCCGGTGGCTCCGGCGTACGGCAGCGTTGCTGGCTGCGGCCCCATTGCTGACCGGCATGCTGCAGCTGTCGGCGGAGCCGACCGCGCACGCCGCGGCACCGAGCGCGGCGGCGAGTGCCACCGGTTCGAGAACCGTGGACGTCTCGCTCGACTCCCTCACACCCGCCGCTCCGACGGACGGCGACACCGTGACCGTCCGCGGGACGGTCACCAACGACGGCAAGCAGCCGGTGACGGGAGCCGAGGTCGGGCTGCGCCTGGGGCCGGTCCTGAGCGGCCGCAGCGCGATCGACTCCGCCGCCAAGCGCACCGGCTACCAGCAGGGAACCGACGGCACGGAGGTCGGCGGCAAGTACGTCGAGAAGTTCTCCAAGCTCGCCCCCGGCGTTCCGCAGGACTTCAGCATCTCCGTGCCGGTCAAGGCTCTGGACCTCGGCGAAGACGGCGTCTACCAGCTCGGTGTCTCGCTGACGGGCCGGACCAGCGCACAGCCGTGGTCCCAGGTGCTCGGCTTCGAGCGGACCTTCCTGCCGTGGCATCCGGACGCCGCCGACACGAAGACCAAGACGACCGTCCTGTGGCCGCTGATCTCCACCTCGCACCTCACTGCGGAGACCGGCTCGGACGAACAGCAGACGCCCGTCTTCACGGACGACGACCTGGCCAAGGAGCTCGCTCCGGGCGGTCGCCTGGAGCAGATGCTGTCCAAGGGCAGCGAGCTCGACGTCACCTGGGTCATCGACCCCGACCTGCTGACCTCGGTCGACCGCATGACGCGGAGCTACCGCGTACAGGACGCCGACGGCAAGGGCACCACCGCGGGCAAGCACCAGGCGCTCGCCAGGGACTGGCTCAACAAGCTCGAGCAGACCGTGAAGGACAAGAAGGTCGTCGCTCTGCCCTTCGCCGACCCCGACCTCGCCTCGCTCGCCCACAACGGCAGGACGGTCACCGGCTCACTGGGCCAGCTCAAGGACGCCACCGATGCGGGGGCGAAGGCCGTGGAGGTCACCCTCCACGTCAAGCCTCAGTCGGACTTCGCCTGGCCCGTGAACGGCGCCCTCGATCCGTCGATCGTCGATGTCGCCACCTCCGCCGGTGCCCACACGGTGATCGCCCGGAGCGACAGCCTGCGCGAGTCCAGCGGGCTGCCGTACACGCCCAACGCGGCCCGCCCCATCGGCGGCGGCACCACGGCCGTGGTGGCCGACGCCCGCCTCTCCACGGCCTTCCAGGGCGACATGACGGGGGCCGAGAGCTCCACGCTCGCCACACAGAAGTTCCTAGCCCAGAGCCTGATGGTCACGCTGCAGAGTCCGGACAAGCAGCGCAACATCGTCGTCGCCCCGCAACGCATGCCGTCCGCCAGCCAGGCCCAGACGATGGCGAAGGCACTCACCGCCCTCTCCGACGAACGCTGGTCGGAACCGCAGGGCCTGTCGGCGGCCGCCAAGGCGAAGCCGGACTCGGCGGCCTCGACCCAGGTGCCTTCGGCCGGGTCCTATCCGACGTCGCTGCGCAAGCAGGAGCTGCCGAAGGCGGCCTTCAAGTCCATCCAGAGCACCCAGAACAAGCTCAACCGCTTCCAGACGATCCTCAGCGAGCCCGACCGCGTGATCACGCCCTTCGGTCGGGCCATAGACCGCGAGATGTCGACGTCCTGGCGCGGCCGGGCCGGTGAGGCGGGGACATTCCGCCAGGGCGTGGCAACGTACCTGAACACGCTCGTCAAACAGGTGGCGCTGATCTCGAAGTCCGACGCGAAGCTCTCCGGACGCAGCGCGACGATCCCGGTGACGGTGCAGAACAACCTGGTCCAGGGCGTCGACAACCTGGTTCTGCGCCTGACGTCGTCGAACCCCACCCGTCTGAAGATCGGCGACAAGGCCTACTACGAGCAGCCGGTCAAGGTCGCCGGCGGGCACGCCCAGTCGGTGAAGTTCACCACCACCGCCAATGCCAACGGCCCGGTCGAGGTCTACGCCCAGCTCTACACCCAGGACGGCCAGCCGTACGGCGACGCGGTCCACTTCGACGTGAAGGTCACCGAGATCACCCTCACCGTGATGCTGGTCATCGCGGGCGGCGTGCTGCTCCTGGTGCTCGCGGGATTCCGGATGTACACCCAGCGCAAGCGGGCCGCCCGCCAGCAGGCCGAGGAAGACCCGGAGGACGGCCCCGACGGCGAGTCCGGCACGGAACCGGGGGAGGACGACCCCGAGCAGCCGAGTGACCCGACACCGGACACCGCTCCGGAAAGCGCCGACCCGTCGGACACGGGTGAGAGAGTGGACCGTTGAGCGATGTCGTGGCCGGTGGGCCCGGGGACGATGAGGTGGGGTAATCCATGAACGCGCCGTACGACGGTGACCGTGGCCAGGGGGCCGGCGACGCCGGTCCTCCTGAGGGCGAGCAGGTGCCACCGCAGCCTGCCCCGGACCTGTACCTCCAGGACGCCTACGACCAGGATCCCTACCGGGCTCAGGACCTCACGGCACAGGACCCGGTGACCGAGGCCCTCTACGACCGCTCCGCGCACCCCCCGCCGCCTCCCGGCTACTACCAGGACCCCCAGCCGCTCTACGCCCAGCCGCCCTCCCCGCAGCACGCCCCGGACCCCCGCGTGTGGGCCCAGACCCCGGCCCCCGAGCCCGAAGGCCCGACCCGGCACCTCCCGTACGGCGACGACGCCCGTACGACGCAGTTCGTGGGCGTCGATGACCTGGTCACCCATTCCGGCGAGGAACGCCACGAGCCGGACGCCTTCGCCCATCTCTTCCGCGACCAGCAGCCCAGCGGCTACCGCGAGCAGCCTGTCGGCTACCAGCAGGAGGGCTACCCCCAGGGCAACGGGTATCCCCAGGGCAACGGCTACCAGCAGCAGGGCGGCTACCCCCCTCAGGGCGGCTACCAGCCCGCCGAGCCCCCGATGGTCCCGGCCCCGGCAGCTCCCCCGGCCCCCGCTCCGGCCCCCCCGAAGTCGGGCGGCGGCGGACGCGCGGCGAGCCTGCTGAAGTCGAGCGCGGTGATGGCCGCGGGCACGATGGTCTCCCGGCTCACCGGTTTCGTGCGCACCATGGTGATCACTGCGGCTCTCGGCGCCGCGACGCTCGGTGACGCCTGGACCGTCGCGTACACGCTCCCAACGATGATCTACATCCTGACCGTCGGCGGCGGCCTCAACTCGGTCTTCGTTCCGCAGCTGGTGCGCTCCATGAAGGACGACGAGGACGGCGGCGAGGCTTACGCCAACCGCCTGCTGACCCTCGTCATGGTCGCGCTCGGCCTCATCGTCGCCCTGGCGGTCTTCGCGGCGCCGCTGCTGATCAAGCTGATGTCGACCCCCATCGCGAACAATCCGCCGGCCAACAACGTCGCGGTCACTTTCGCCCGCTACTGCCTGCCCACGATCTTCTTCATGGGCGTGCACGTGGTGATGGGGCAGATCCTCAACGCCCGCGGGAAGTTCGGCGCGATGATGTGGACTCCGGTCCTCAACAACATCGTCATGATCTTCACGTTCGGCCTGTTCATCTGGGTCTACGGAACATCCGGTGACTCGGGGATGAAGGTCGAGACGATCCCGGCGGACGGTGTCCGTCTCCTGGGCATCGGAACTCTGCTCGGTCTGGTCGTCCAGGCCCTGGCGATGATTCCCTATCTGCGCGAGACGGGCTTCCGGTTCCGGCCCCGCTTCGACTGGAAGGGCCACGGACTCGGCAAGGCGGCCAAGCTCGCCAAGTGGACGGTGCTCTTCGTCCTCGCCAACCAGGCCGGCGTGCTCGTCGTCACCCAGCTGGCCACCGCCGCGGGCAAGGCCTCCGGCAAGGACGGCACGGGCATCATGGCCTACTCCAACGCCCAGCTGATCTGGGGCATGCCACAGGCCATCATCACCGTGTCCGTCATGGCGGCCATGCTGCCCCGCATCTCGCGGGCGGCCCACGACAACGACCCCGGCGCCGTCCGCGACGACATCTCGCAGGGACTGCGCACATCCGCGGTGGCAATCGTCCCGGTCGCCTTTGCGTTCGTGGCTCTCGGCATCCCGATGTGCACCCTGCTGTTCGCCTCCAGCGGCAGCCAGGCCGCCCAGTCCATGGGCTACGTCCTGATGGCGTTCGGACTGGGCCTGATTCCGTACTCGGTCCAGTACGTCGTTCTGCGCGGCTTCTACGCCTACGAGGACACCCGGACGCCCTTCTACAACACAGTCATCGTCGCCGCCGTCAACGCGGCGGCAAGCGCACTCGCCTACGTCCTCCTGCCCGCCGAGTGGGCTGTGGTCGGAATGGCCGCCTCGTACGGCCTCGCCTACGCGGTGGGTGTCGGCGTCGCCTGGCGCAGGCTGCGCAACCGTCTCGGCGGCGACCTGGACGGCACTCACGTCCTGCGTACGTACGCCCGGCTCGCCATGGCGTGCATCCCGGCGGCGATCCTCGCCGGAGCCGTCGGCTACGGGATTCTCAAGGCTTTGGGGGACGGCGCCGGTGGTTCGCTCATCGCGTTGGTCGTCGGTGGAGTCGTCCTCGGGGGCGTCTTCTTCGTCGCCGCCCGAAAGATGCGGATTGCGGAGCTGAATTCCATGGTCGGGATGGTCCGCGGCCGTCTCGGACGGTGAGATCGAGGAGTTCGCACAACCATCACCGGCTACTGCGTGTCGTGCATAGCGCCGGACTGTGGGCACAATTGGCTTTGGCGTCTGACGAAGCGCGATGGATGGGGAGGCAGGAACGACGG
The DNA here is from genome assembly GCF_050270335.1 of Streptomyces sp. NPDC059900. NCBI lineage: Bacteria > Bacillati > Actinomycetota > Actinomycetes > Kitasatosporales > Streptomycetaceae > Streptomyces > Streptomyces sp. NPDC059900. The sequence goes on along the minus strand of NZ_JBNNJZ010000028.1, from coordinate 24,965 downwards.
TGGCGGAACGGAGCACGGCTGCCGTCGACGTGGCAGACAACAGCGGCGATGAGCCGCTGACCGCGAAGGCGGACGAGGCCACGGCCGACGGGGTGGCCCAGACCCGGGAGCGGGAAACGGCAGAAGAAGGCACGGCTGAAACCGATGAGCCCACGAGCCCGGGGGCGGCATCACCCCCCGAGCTGCACAGCGGCCACAAGCTCGCCAGACGCTATCGACTCGAAGAGTGCGTCACCCGTCTGGACGGTTTCAGCAGCTGGCGTGCGGTGGACGAGAAGCTCCGCCGTGCCGTCGGAGTCCATCTGCTGCCCGCCGATCATCCCCGGGCACGATCAGTACTCGCCGCGGCCCGCTCGTCGGCGCTGCTCGGCGACCCCCGCTTCGTGCACGTCCTGGACGCGGTCGAGGAGAACGACCTCGTCTATGTGGTGCACGAATGGCTGCCCGACGCCACGGAACTCACCGCGCTGCTCGCGGCGGGCCCTCTGGAGGCGCACGACGCGTACCAGCTCGTCAGTCAGGTCGCCCAGGCCATGGCGGCCGCCCACCGTGAGGGTCTCGCCCACCTGCGGCTGACCCCGAGCGCGGTGCTGCGGACGTCCACCGGTCAGTACCGCATCCGCGGCCTCGCCGTGAACGCTGCACTCCGCGGCATCAGCTCGGACACCCCGCAGCGCACGGACACCGAAGCGATCGGCGCACTGCTGTACGCCTCGCTGACCCAGCGCTGGCCGTACGAGGACGACGCGTACGGCCTCTCCGGGCTGCCCAAGGGCGTCGGCCTCATCGCACCCGACCAGGTGCGCGCAGGCGTGCACAGGGGCCTCTCCGAGCTCGCCATGCGCGCGCTGGTGAACGACGGGGCGACGGCCTCCCGCCAGGAGCCGCCGTGCACGACGCCGGAGGAGCTGGTGAAGGCGATCGGCGAGATGCCGCGCATCCGCCCGCCCGAGCCCGTGTTCACCGCACCGCCCGAGTACCAGCGCACGACCTATCAGCAGGGCACGTACGGCCGCACCACGCCGCGGCCTCCGGGCGCCACCCAGACGATCCCGACCCCGCCGCCCCCGCTGCAGAGCCGTACCGGAAAGGCCCTCAAGTGGGCCGTGTCGGCGCTTCTGATTGCGGCCCTTGGACTCGGCAGCTGGCAGCTGGCGGACGCCCTCATGGACCGCAACAACTCCGATGAGCCCGGCAGCTCGGACACCTCCGACGAGGGCGACAAGAGCGAGCCGAAGACCGCGCATCCGATCAAGATCGCGAGCGGCGAGGAGTACATCCTTGACGGCGGCCCGCAGGACCTTCAGGGCGTCCCCAACACATACGACGGCGACGAGTCGACGTACTGGCGGTCCAAGAGCTTCATAGAGGGCCCCAAGCTGGCTCCGTACAAGCCCGGCGTCGGGATCGTCTACGACCTCGGCAAGGAAGAGGACGTGTCGACGGCGTCGCTCGGGCTTCGTTATCCCGGCGACCACACGACGGTCGAGCTGTACGCCGCGAACTCGATGTCCTCGTCGACGCCTCCGAGCTCGATGAAGAAGATCGGAACCGTCACGACCTCGGGCAAGAGCGCCCAGATCAAGGCGAAGAAGCCGGTCACGACGCGTTACGTGCTGGTCTGGCTCACCGATGTGCCGAAGTCACCCCGTGATGAGTACAGCAGCGCTGGGTACAAGCAGGCCATCACGGATGTGAAGTTCGCAGGCTGAGGCCGAAGCTCACCGGGGGAGGGGGTTCGACGGTGGACGACACCAGGCACGGCGAGATGAGCGACCAGGAACTCCTGGCCGCCCACGTGGCCGGTGACAAGGACGCCTTCGGTGAGCTCGTCCGGCGCCACCGCGACCGCCTGTGGGCCGTGGCCCTGCGCACGCTGGGCGACCGCGAGGAGGCCGCTGACGCGGTCCAGGACGCCCTGGTATCCGCCTACCGTGCCGCCCACACCTTCCGCGGCCAGTCGGCCGTCACGACGTGGCTGCACCGGATCACCGTGAACGCCTGCCTCGACCGGGCTCGCAAGGCTGCTTCCCGCAAGACCTCACCCATCGACGACACCGAACGGCTGGAGCAGCTCCTCGAACCGCACGAGTCAGCGGAGGCACCCGTCGAGCGGGGTGATCTGCACCGCCAGCTCATCGAGGCGCTGGGCACCCTGCCGCACGACCAGCGCGCCGCCCTCGTCCTGGTGGACATGCAGGGCTATCCGGTGGCCGAGGCGGCCCAGGTGCTCGAGGTACCCACCGGCACCGTCAAGAGCCGCTGCGCACGCGGCAGAGCAAGACTGCTGCCGCTGCTCACCCATCTGCGCGCGGAGACACGCACGCGGCCTGGAGACAGCGGCGACGACAAGGACGGCAAGAAGTCGGGCCCGGGAAGGAACCGGACGCAGGGGACATCCGTCCCACCTGCAGCGGGGCCACGGGATACGGGACCAAGCGATTCAGCTGCTGTGAAGGGCGGAGGTGGGCGAGCGTGACAACCACGACCGACTCGGCCGGGCACCCAGAAGTCGCTGAGATCTCCGACCTCACCGAGGGGCTGCTCCCCCCGTCCCGGACCGTCGACGTGCGACGGCACCTGGACGATTGCACCCTCTGTGCCGATGTCTACGACTCCCTCGAAGAGATCCGCGGCATGCTCGGCACGCTGCCCGGGCCGCCACGTATGCCGGCCGATGTCGCCGGACGCATCGACGCGGCACTGGCGGCGGAAGCACTGCTGGACTCCATCGCACCCGGCTCCGCCGAATCGATCGAACCCGATCCGCTCGCGCCTGCGGCCACCTCACGTGTTTCACGTGAAACATCGTCGGCCGCCGATGAACCCCGGAAGTCCTCCGAGTCGTCCGCACCGTCTCGCACCCCTGCCTCCGGCCCACCCGTGGACCGGCCCGCAGGACACTCTCGCGCCGCCACGGGTCCCGGACGCGGAAGCCGCTTCCGGTACGGCCGTCGCCGCAACGTAGTGCTCGGCGCCGTCCTCACGGCGGCCGCCATCGGCCTCGGTTCGTTGTTGATACAGAACGTGGGCGGCGACTCGGGCGGCAAGAGCGACACGGCATCGGAGCACGGCGACTCCGCGCATGCCTTCTCCGAGGGCAAGCTCAAGGGCCAGGTGACCGACCTGCTCGCCAAGTCACCCACCGTCGGTCCAGATTCCGGCAGCGACAAGCCGTCCTTCGACGTGCGCTCCAGCCCGGAGTCTCCGAAGGACAAGACGGTGCCCAAGCGCGAGGCCACCGTCACCGTCCCGCAGTGCATCCAGCTCGGCCTGGGCAACAGGACTCCGCTCGCCGCCGAAGAGGGCACCTACAAGGGCAAGGACGCCTACCTCGTCGTGGCGTCCCATGACTCCGACAGCACGAAGGTCTCCGCGTACGTGATCGACGCGGCCTGCGTGGACAAGGCGTCGTCCGACAGCGCTGCGGGCAAGGTGCTGCTGACCAACTCCTACACGCGGCCCTGACCCTCACACCGCCTCGGCGGGAGACTCGGCTGAGCGTGGCATCCTGGCGTCCCTGACATGCTTCCGTGCGCTCGGACACGTCGGGAATGCATGCCCCGTAGGATCCGTTGGGTGGGGTGAGAGACCTGAGACAGGCACCCACCAGCAGTACGCAGCAGTCTCCAGAGACGAGGAATCAAGCCGTGACCGACGTCCGTAACGTGATCATCATCGGCTCCGGGCCCGCCGGCTACACGGCGGCGCTCTACACCGCGCGAGCGTCGCTGAAGCCCCTGGTGTTCGAGGGCGCCGTCACCGCCGGCGGTGCGCTGATGAACACCACCGAGGTGGAGAACTTCCCCGGCTTCCAGGACGGCGTCATGGGCCCCGACCTCATGGACAACATGCGGGCACAGGCGGAGCGCTTCGGCGCCGAGCTGGTGCCGGACGATGTGGTCTCCGTTGACCTCACCGGGGAGATCAAGACCGTGACGGACACGGCGGGCACCGTGCACCGCGCGAAGACCGTGATCGTGACGACGGGCTCGCAGCACCGCAAGCTCGGCCTGCCGAACGAGGACGCGCTCTCCGGCCGCGGCGTCTCGTGGTGCGCCACCTGCGACGGCTTCTTCTTCAAAGACCAGGACATCGCCGTGATCGGCGGCGGCGACACCGCGATGGAAGAAGCGACCTTCCTCTCGCGCTTCGCCAAGTCCGTGACGATCGTGCACCGCCGCGACACCCTGCGTGCGTCCAAGGCGATGCAGGAGCGCGCGCTGGCCGACCCGAAGATCAGCTTCATCTGGGACAGCGAGGTCGCCGAGATCAAGGGCGAGCAGAAGCTCTCCGGGCTGACGCTGCGCAACCTGAAGACGGGCGAGACCTCCGAGCTGCCCGTCACCGGCCTGTTCATCGCCATCGGCCACGACCCGCGCACGGAGCTCTTCAAGGGCCAGCTCACGTTGGACGACGAGGGCTACCTTCAGGTCGACGCGCCGTCGACCCGGACGAACGTGCCCGGCGTCTTCGGCGCCGGTGACGTCGTCGACCACACGTACCGCCAGGCGATCACGGCGGCCGGCACCGGCTGCTCCGCCGCCCTCGACTCCGAGCGGTTCCTCGCGGCCCTCGTGGACAGCGAGACGGCCGCAGCGACCGTCTGACATCCCATCCTCCCCACCGCACCACCAAGTTAAGGAGCCCGCCGTGGCCGGCACTCTGAAGAACGTGACCGACGCCTCCTTCGAGGAAGACGTCCTGAAGAACGACAAGCCCGTCCTGGTGGACTTCTGGGCCGCCTGGTGCGGACCGTGCCGCCAGATCGCGCCGTCCCTCGAGGCGATCGCGGCCGAGCACGGCGACAAGATCGAGATCGTCAAGCTCAACATCGACGAGAACCCGGGCATCGCTGCCAAGTACGGCGTCATGTCCATCCCGACCCTGAACGTCTACCAGGGCGGCGAGGTGGCCAAGACGATCGTCGGCGCCAAGCCGAAGGCCGCTCTTGAGCGCGACCTCGCGGACTTCATCGCCGAGTAACGAGCGACGCCGCCGCAAGCGGCGCGTGGGCGATGTTTCACGTGAAACACGAATGGGCCAACCCTCCGGGGTTGGCCCATTCGCATGACAGGGATTGGCAGGGGGAGATCAGAGCGGTCGGAGCACGGGCTCCTTCTGCACCGCCCCGAGCAGCCGGTCGAGCGCCATCTCGACGTCCTCCTTCCAGGAGAGCGTCGTCCGCAGCTCAAGCCGCAGCCGTGGATACGAGGGATGGGGACGGACGGTCTTGAACCCCACCGCAAGCAGATGATCTGCCGGCAGCACGCAGGCGGGCTTCTCCCATCGGGCATCGCCGAAGGCCTCGATCGCCTTGAAACCGCGCCGCAGCAGATCCTTCGCGACCGTCTGAACGATGACGCGGCCGATCCCCTGCCCCTGGTATCCCGGCATGATCCAAGCGGTCATCAGCTGCACGGCATCGGGCGACACAGGGCTCGTCGGAAAGGCAGTGGCACGAGGCACGTACGCCGGCGGGGCGTACAGCACGAAGCCGACCGGAACATCATCGACGTAGACGACTCGGCCGCAGGATCCCCACTCCAGCAGGACGGCGGAGATCCACGCCTCCTTCTCGAGCTCTGGCGTACCGGCCTTTACCGCGGCCTGGCCCCTGACCGGATCCAGCTCCCAGAAGACACACGTCCGGCAACGCTGGGGAAGGTCCGGAAGGTTGTCCAGCGTGAGCGGTACGAGCCGACGCCCCATGAAGGCTGTTCCTCACTTCCTTCGCCCGCCGCATCACGGGCGGCGGTCAGAGCGCTCCGTTCCTTCAGCAGGCTGCCGACGAATCCGCCGACTGCTCCCAGCCCAAGGCCCGCAGTCATCAATCCGGTGCGGCTCACCGATCGCATGGCCCTCCCCTCCCCAATGAGGTGCCGCCAGCTGGATGCGCCATACCCAATCGCATCGTATCCACGATGCGATTGCACCGATACCGTAAGAAAGCAAAGAGCGGGCCGTGTTCCGGTACACACCGGACACGGCCCGCTCTCAGCGTCAGCTGACGAGGCTCAGCCCTTCTCGCCCTCGGCCGTACCGTCCTCGGCGGACTCGTCGGCGGATTCCTCGGCGAGCCCGTTCGTCAGGACCGGACCCTCGCCCGGGGCGAGCGTCGCGAGGATGCGCTCCAGGTCGTCCAGCGAGGCGAAGTCGACGACGATCTTGCCCTTCTTCTGCCCCAGATCCACCCGCACCCGGGTCTCGAACCGGTCGGAGAGACGAGTGGCGAGGTTGGTCAGCGACGGCGACACCCGAGCGCCCGCACGCGGCCCCTTGGCCCGCGGGGTGCTCTGCGGCCGCGAACCCATGAGGGTAACGATCTCCTCGACGGCCCGCACCGAGAGCCCCTCGGCCACGATCCGGTGCGCCAGGCGATCCTGCTCCTCCGAGTCCTCGACGGACAGCAGGGCACGGGCGTGACCCGCGGAGAGCACTCCGGCAGCCACCCTGCGCTGCACCGCCGGCGACAGCTTGAGGAGGCGCAGCGTGTTCGAGACCTGCGGGCGGGAGCGGCCGATGCGGTCCGCCAGCTGGTCGTGCGTGCAGTTGAAGTCCTTGAGCAGCTGGTCGTAGGCGGCGGCCTCTTCCAGCGGGTTCAGCTGCGCACGGTGCAGGTTCTCGAGGAGCGCGTCCAGGAGAAGCTTCTCGTCGTCCGTCGCGCGGACGATCGCCGGGATGCGCTCGAGACCGGCCTCACGGCAAGCCCGCCAGCGCCGCTCACCCATGATGAGCTCATAGCGTGAGGGCTCCACCTGGCGTACGACGACAGGCTGGAGAAGCCCGACCTCCTTGATGGAGGTCACGAGCTCGGCGAGGGCGTCCTCGTCGAATACCTCGCGGGGCTGCCTCGGGTTGGGCGTGATGAAGTCGAGCGGCAGTTCGGCGAAGTGCGCGCCGACCGAGCTCTCCTCAGGCTCCACCGCTGCGCTCGACGGCTGCTCCGTTTCATGTGAAACAGGGCTCTGCGGGAGCGCCGCCACCTTCGCGGCCGCCACCCCCCGCTCAGCCGTGAGTACGGGTGCGGCACCGGGTGAGGCCGTAGCTCCACCCATGGCCTGGGCGGTCGACTTCTCCGTCGGGGCCGCAGGGATCAGGGCGCCGAGTCCACGACCCAGCCCTCTCCGTCGCTCGCTCACTGCATCCCCTCCGTCGTGCTGTGCTGATCATTCTGGGCGCCCATGTGGGCGTGCTGTACGTCGTAGCGAATACCGACGCCGCGTAGCGCGATCTCCCGGGCCGCCTCGAAGTACGAGAGGGCGCCGCTCGAACCCGGATCGTAGGTCAGCACCGTCTGCCCGTAGCTCGGCGCCTCGGAGATACGGACCGAGCGCGGAATGCTCGTCCGCAGAACCTCTTCGCCGAAGTGGCTGCGCACCTCGTCCGCCACCTGTGAGGCGAGCCGGGTCCGGCCGTCGTACATGGTGAGCAGGATCGTCGAGACGTGCAGGTTGGGGTTGAGGTGCCCCCGTACCAAGTCCACGTTGCGCAGGAGCTGGCCCAGGCCCTCCAGTGCGTAGTACTCGCACTGGATGGGGATCAGTACCTCCGCGCCGGCGACCAGGGCGTTGACCGTCAGCAGACCGAGCGACGGCGGGCAGTCGATGAGGATGTAGTCCAGCGGCTGCTCGTACGCCTGGATCGCTCGTTGCAGGCGACTTTCCCGCGCCACCAGCGACACCAGCTCGATCTCCGCACCGGCGAGATCGATGGTGGCCGGGGCGCAGAAGAGTCCCTCGACATCGGGCACCGGCTGTACGACTTCGGACAGCGGCTTGCTCTCGACCAACACGTCATAGATCGACGGCACTTCGGCGTGGTGGTCAATCCCCAGAGCCGTGGAGGCGTTGCCCTGCGGGTCGAGGTCGACGACCAGGACGCGCGCGCCGTGCAGAGCGAGCGAAGCGGCGAGATTGACGGTTGTCGTCGTCTTGCCTACTCCACCCTTCTGGTTGGCAACCACCATGACTCGGGTCTGCTCGGGTCGTGGCAGGCCCTCGCCTGCACGGCCCAGGGCTTCCACCGCCAGTTGGGCAGCACGACCGATGGGGGTGTCGTCCATCGGGGGCGGTGTTTCACGTGAAACATCCTCCCCCGCCGACTCGGTACGGGGACCGGGGACCGGATCGGTCATCGGTCCCGCGATGTTGGCGTCGGACCGCAAGGATTCACTCTCCTCGACTTCAGGCTCGCAATGAACAGAGCCTCCCATGCTTTGAGGGTCATGAACCAGCGAGGCCCGGTCTTCTGTGGACGAATCCACCTCTGTGGACAACTCCGTTCCCTTATCGAGGGAACCGAGTGGCCGCCGATCGCGAGGTTCCGCAGCGCGGCCGCGACTGATGATGCCATGCAGCAGTGAGCGACGTTTCACGTGAAACACGATGCACGGCAGCCGGGGTGCCGCTGGTGCGACACCCCGGTATGCGTACGTTTGGCAGCTTGTGTGGAGTACGGCTCGTCGTCAGGACGGATGAACGACGAGAGTCCGACCACTCATGAGCGGAAGAGGAGCGGAGCAGAGAAAGCGGAGGAGACGGAGAAGGCGGAGAAGTCAGGGGGTGCCGGGGCAGCAGCCCTCAGCGACGACGCCGGGTCCGCCCCGTCCGGGCCGCCTTCGCGCGCTTGGCCGCGAACCGCACACCACCGGGGCTCTCCCCGACCTCGACCCGCACGACCGTGGACAGCGGGTCCACCACACCCTCACCGACGTGCAGCACCGAAGTGGTCACCGCGCCGAGCTTGCTCAGGGCGGCCCCTGCGGCCTTGACCTCTTCCTCGGCCGTGTCGCCCTTGAGCAGCAGCATCTCCCCGTACGGGCGCAGGAGCGGCACGCCCCAGGCCGCGAGGCGGTCCAGCGGCGCCACGGCCCGCGCGGTCACCACGTGGACGGGAGGCAGCTTGCCGAGCACCTCCTCGGCACGACCACGCACGACGGTCACGTGGTCAAGGCCGAGCAGCTCGACCACCTCGGTCAGGAAGGTCGTCCGCCGCAGCAGCGGTTCAAGCAGCGTGATCTTCAGGTCCGGCCGGACGAGAGCCAGCGGAATGCCCGGCAGACCCGCCCCCGACCCGACATCGCACACCATCACGTTCTCGGGGACGACCTCGGAGAGGACGGCGCAGTTCAGCAGATGCCGCTCCCACAGCCGGGGCACTTCGCGTGGACCGATCAGCCCGCGCTGCACTCCCGCGTCGGCCAGCAACTCCGCGTACCGGACCGCGTCCGAGAAGCGCTCACCGAATACCGCCCGGGCCTGCTCGGGCGCCGAGGGGAGCTCCGCTGCCTCCGTCACGAGGACCGTCCTTCCGTACCGCACTGGTGTGGCTGACTATCAGGCTGACAAAGACCGGCCCCGCCTGCGAACAGACGGGGCCGGGAAAACAACGCGCGATCAGGCAGGAAGCACGACGACGAAGCGCTGCGGCTCCTCGCCCTCGGACTCGCTGCGCAGACCGGCGGCCTTGACCGCATCATGCACGACCTTGCGCTCGAAGGGCGTCATCGGCTTGAGGTTGACCGGCTCGCCCGAGCTCTTCACCTCGGCCGCCGCCTTGGCGCCCAACTCGGAGAGCTCCTCGCGCTTCTTGGCGCGGTAGCCCGCGATGTCCAGCATCAGGCGGCTGCGGTCACCGGTTTCACGGTGCACCGCGAGACGCGTCAGCTCCTGGAGCGCCTCCAGGACCTCACCGTCACGGCCGACGAGCTTCTGCAGATCGCGGCTGTTCGAGTCGCTGATGATCGAGACAGCGGCGCGGTCGGCCTCGACGTCCATGTCGATGTCGCCGTCGAGATCGGCGATGTCCAGCAGACCCTCGAGGTAGTCCGCCGCGATCTCACCCTCCTGCTCAAGACGGGTGAGAGTGTCGCCGGCCTCGACCTCGGCCTCGGCGGGGGCGGTGGTGCCTTCCGTCACGGGATGGACTCCTTCTACTTCTTGGACGGGTGCTTGGGCCGCTGCTGGCCCTTGCGCTGCCCCGACTTGGCTTGGCGTGCGTTACCTGACCCGGACTTGCCACCCGCGGGCTTGTCCTTGGGAGCGGCGTCCTCGGGCTCGTCCTGAGTCTTCTCCAGTGACGTCTTCGCATCCGAAGCCGTCTCCGCGCCGCTCTCCGCCTTGCTGTGGGCGGCGGCGGACTGGCGCTGCGACTTGCTCTGGCGCTTGGGCTGCTGCCGCTTCGGGGCGCCGCCGGCGGCCGGCGTGCCGTCCTCGGTCTCCGTGGCGACGGAGGACTCGCTGAGCGCGACCGAGCCGTCGGCCTGGGCCACCAGGCCTTCCTTGCTCAGACCGTTGATGAACTTGCGCTCGAACTCGTTGCGGTCGCGGCCCTTGGCGACGATCGCCTTGATGACGTTCGCGTTGCCGCGGCCGCGCACCTTCTTGGAGTGCGTGAGCTGCTTCTGCAGGCGCTCCAGGAACGCGGCCTGGGCCTTGGAGCCGGGAGTCGGGTTCCGGCGGATGACGAACATCTGCTGACCCATGGTCCACACGTTGGTGGTCAGCCAGTAGACGAGGACACCGACGGGGAAGTTGATTCCGAACACGGCGAACATGATCGGGAAGACGTACATCAGCATCTTCTGCTGCTGCATGAACGGCGTCTTGACCGTCGTGTCCACGTTCTTCGTCATCAGCTGGCGCTGCGTGAAGAACTGCGACGCCGACATCAGGATGATCATGATCGCGGTGACGACGCGGACATCGGTCAGCGAGGCGTGGAGCGCCTGGACCTTTTCCTCGCTGTCCATGAACTTCGCGGCCAGCGGGGCGCCGAAGATGTGCGCCTTCTGCGCGCTCTCGAGCAGCGGCTTGTCGATGACGCCGATGGTGTCGTTCGACGCGATGCCGGAGAGCACGTGGTACAGGGCGAAGAAGAACGGCGACTGCGCCAGGATGGGAAGGCACGAGGAGAGCGGGTTGGTACCCGACTCCTTGTACAGCTTCATCATCTCTTCGGACTGACGCTGCTTGTCGCTCTTGTAGCGTTCCTGGATCTTCTTCATCTCGGGCTGCAGCGTCTGCATCGCCCGGGTCGCCTTGATCTGCTTCACGAAGAGCGGGATCAGGCAGATACGGATCAGGATCACCAGGGACACGATGGACAAGCCCCAGGCCCAGCCCGTGTCAGGGCCGAAGATGGCCCCGTACAGCGAGTGGAACTGGACGATGACCCAGGAAACGGGTGTCGTGATGAAGCTGAACAGACTGGCAATCGTGTCCACTAATCAGGCTCCTTGAGCATGGGACGGAGTCTCGGCGGCCGGGCCAGGGGTATCCGGGGAGCTCTCCCCGGACGGCACGCCAGCGGCGGAGGTCCCGCCCTTGCGTTCGCGCCACATGGCGCGCAGCATCTCGTGCCACCGCGGGCGCTTGCGCGGCGGGACGTGGTCGACACCACCGAGCGACCACGGATTGCACCGCAGGATGCGCCAGGCCGTCAGCGCCGTTCCCTTGATCGCTCCGTGCCGGTCGATGGCGAGGTAGCCGTAGCGGGAGCACGACGGGTAGTACTTGCACACCGGGCCGAGCAATGGACTGATCGTCCACTGGTACAGCTTGATCAGAGCCAGCAGTGGGTACTTCATCGAGCGCCCCCTCCCAGCAGCCGCTGGAGAGCGGCATCCAGGTCTTGGGCCAGCTGTGCATGGGCGGCGTCACCCGCTCCGGGCAACGCTCGTACGACTACCAGGCTACCGGGGGGCAGCTGAGCCACCCGGTCACGCATCAGATGGCGAAGCCTGCGCTTCACCTTGTTGCGTACGACTGCTCCGCCAATGGCCTTGCTCACGACGAAACCCGCACGCGTCGGGGAAACGCTCTCCCCAGGCGCGTGCGGGTCCGTTGCACCGCTACGAAGATGGACGACGAGAAGCGGGCGTCCGGCCCGTCGTCCTCGGCGTACCGCGGTCGCGAAGTCTTCGCGCCGCCTCAGCCGATGCTCGGTAGGCAGCACGACGTCATGACCTAATGCGATCAGGCGGAAAGGCTGGCGCGACCCTTGCCACGACGGTTCGCGAGAATCGCGCGGCCGGCACGGGTGCGCATCCGCAGGCGGAAGCCGTGGGTCTTGGCGCGACGGCGGTTGTTCGGCTGGAAGGTGCGCTTGCTCACTCGGGGGCTCCAGAAATGATTGTGTGGTGGCGGGACATCGCCTGGCTGTCACCGTGCGCCCACGAGAAGCTCGCGAATACGCACCGAGTGCACCGCTTCACAATCACAGATCGTGATCTTTGCCCATCGGAGGCAGGCGGCAGCAGCCATCGACAACTCGACCTGGTCACGGTACGCGGGGCTACGCCATCCGGTCAAACCGACCGCCAGGGGGAGACACTGTGCACAGCCTGTGGACAACAACTTGAACCGCAGCCGTTGCCCTGACTACCGTGGGCAAACTCCGATTCATTCCCTTCTCCCTCCCCATCCCGATTTCCGTCCCTAGAAACCACACCTTCGTGGGACCCCGTGAGAGAGCGTGCCTTGTGGCTGACGTACCTGCCGATCTTGCCGCAGTGTGGCCACGAGTTCTGGAGCAGCTGCTGGGTGAGGGGCGGGGGCACGGTGTCGACGCGAAGGACGAGCGCTGGATCAAGCGCTGCCAGCCGCTGGCGCTGGTCGCGGACACCGCACTGCTCGCCGTACCGAACGAGTTCGCCAAGGGCGTCCTCGAGGGGCGGCTCGCACCTATTGTCAGCGAGTCGCTGAGCCGCGAGTGCGGCCGCCCGATCCGTATCGCCATCACGGTGGACGACTCGGTGGGCGACCCCATGGACCGGCCCACGCCGCCGGCGCCGCCGCTCCAGCAGCACCAGCCCGGCCAGCAGCAGCACCAGCAGCGCTACGAAGAGCCCGAGCAGCACCCGGGCCCCTCTCAGGGACACGAGTCGTACGACGGTTACGGGCGCCGCACCCCGGACGAGCACTCCCCGGGCCGCGGGCCCGGAGACCAGCTGCCGACCGCCCGCCCCGCGTACCCCGACTACCAGCGCCCCGCACCCGGCGCCTGGCCGCAGCAGCACCAGCCCCAGCACCAGACCCCGCAGGACGACTACGGCTGGCAGCAGCAGCGGCTCGGCTTCCCCGAGCGGGATCCGTACGCGAGCCCCCCGCAGCCCCAGCACGACTACCGGTCGCAGCCGCCGCAACACTCCCCGTACGAACAGCACCGCCAGGAGCGCCAGGACCGCCAGGACCAGCAGGACCACCACGACCGGCGGGAGCGGCACGAGCAGCCCCCCGGCTCCGGCGGGCACTCCGGTCCCAGGGGCGGCGGTCACGGCAACGGCCACGGAGTGCACGGAAGCGGCGCCCCCGGCCCGCTCGCCGCACAGCCGGCCCCCGCTTCGGCCCCCGGCGAGCCCACCGCGCGGCTCAACCCCAAGTACCTCTTCGACACCTTCGTGATCGGCGCGTCGAACCGTTTCGCCCACGCGGCGGCCGTCGCCGTCGCCGAAGCGCCCGCCAAGGCGTACAACCCTCTCTTCATCTACGGGGAGTCCGGTCTCGGCAAGACGCACCTTCTGCACGCCATCGGGCACTACGCCCGCAGCCTCTATCCCGGCACGCGCGTGCGCTACGTGAGTTCCGAGGAGTTCACGAACGAGTTCATCAACTCCATCCGCGACGGCAAGGGCGACACCTTCCGCAAGCGGTACCGCGAGATGGACATCCTGCTCGTCGACGACATCCAGTTCCTCGCGAGCAAGGAGTCGACGCAGGAGGAGTTCTTCCACACCTTCAATACGCTCCACAACGCGAACAAGCAGATCGTGCTCTCCAGTGACCGGCCGCCCAAGCAGCTGGTGACCCTGGAGGACCGGCTGCGCAACCGCTTCGAGTGGGGACTGATCACCGACGTCCAGCCGCCGGAGCTCGAGACGCGTATCGCCATCCTTCGTAAGAAGGCGGTACAGGAGCAGCTCAACGCCCCGCCGGAGGTCCTGGAGTTCATCGCGTCCCGTATCTCACGCAACATCCGTGAGCTCGAGGGCGCGCTGATCCGGGTCACGGCCTTCGCCTCGCTCAACCGGCAGCCGGTCGACCTGGGTCTTACGGAGATCGTCCTCAAGGATCTGATCCCGGGCGGCGAGGACGCGGCCCCGGAGATCACGGCGACGGCCATCATGGCCGCCACCGCGGACTACTTCGGTCTTACGGTCGACGATCTCTGCGGATCCTCGCGCAGCCGCGTCCTGGTGACGGCCCGGCAGATCGCGATGTACCTCTGCCGCGAGCTGACGGACCTCTCCCTGCCCAAGATCGGCGCACAGTTCGGCGGCCGCGACCACACGACCGTCATGCACGCGGACCGCAAGATCCGCGCACTGATGGCGGAGCGGCGCTCGATCTACAACCAGGTCACCGAGCTCACCAACCGCATCAAGAACGGCTGACGCACGCTCCGGCCCAAGCGTCGACGCAGCGCCCACAGATGCGCTGAGAGAAGTACGGACACCTCGCTGAAACGTCCCCGAAGGGCGCCCCGGAACAACTTCCGGGGCGCCCTTTGCCGTTGTGCACGCGCACGTGGAGCCCGTCCGACCCTCTCCGCTGTTCGATTTCCCCAGCTGAGAGGCCTGTTCTCCACAGATCTGCGGCCTTTTTCCTTCCACACCCCGGGGACCGGGAAGTTGTCCAGATGATGTCCACAGGAGACCCTGCTGAGGGATCATCAAGCCAGGTCAGGTGGTTGTGGATTGGTGGACGACGGTCCTCCACAGGGTGTGGAAGAAAATCTCGTCCACAGGGTGTGCATGAACTTGTCCACCGGCAACCCACAGGCTGGGGCCGGTTGTCCCCAGCTTTCCCCAGCTTCTCCACACGGCTGTCCACTGTTCGGCAACGCAACGCGCCCCGTCACCGTGCCGAGTGAAAGGCGTCACACCAAGGAGGTCGGTTGGCCTGTGGGGAAGGTGGGTAAAGCTGGGGACAGCGCTGGGGAGAAGTGGCCCCTCCCTGTGCACCGGGTGTGCAGAACTTTCGCCCGTCCACAGAAACCACCGGTTGTCCACTGCCTCCGCCCACAGGCGCAGTGGATAAAAAACCGGCTCTGACCTGCGAATACGCGGTTATCCACGGTATCCACAGCCCCTACTACTACTCCCACTTAGAGTCACCGGGGAATTCGCTTGGAAGGGGGGCCTGTGCACAACTTGCTCTCCGGACCTCCGACGCCGCTCGTCACGACTTGACCCCGACGGGCACCCACTGTCAGTGCGGTGCGTCAGACTGGTCCCCAGTGCCAGCAACAGCAGGAGGGCGGCTAAGTGAAGATCCGGGTGGAACGCGACGTACTCGCGGAGGCAGTGGCGTGGGCGGCGCGCAGTCTCCCGGCCCGGCCTCCGGCTCCCGTCCTGGCGGGCTTGCTGCTGAAGGCCGAGGAAGGCGCACTGAGCCTCTCCAGCTTCGACTACGAGGTCTCGGCGCGGGTCTCCGTCGACGCGGAGGTCGACGACGAGGGCACGGTCCTCGTCTCCGGCCGGCTGCTCGCCGACATCTGCCGTGCCCTTCCCAACCGCCCGGTGGAGATCTCCACAGACGGTGTACGGGCCACGGTGGTCTGCGGCTCCTCGCGATTCACACTCCACACACTGCCTGTGGAGGAGTACCCCGCGCTGCCGCAGATGCCCACCGCGACCGGCACGGTCCCCGGTGAGGTCTTCGCCTCCGCCGCTTCCCAGGTGGCCATCGCCGCGGGTCGCGACGACACGCTGCCCGTCCTGACCGGCGTGCGCATCGAGATCGAGGGCGACACGGTCACCCTCGCCTCCACCGACCGCTACCGCTTCGCGGTCCGCGAGTTCCTGTGGAAGCCGGAGAACCCCGAGGCCTCCGCGGTCGCCCTGGTACCCGCCAAGACGCTCCTGGACACCGCCAAGGCGCTCACGAGCGGCGACACGGTCACTCTGGCTCTGTCCGGCTCCGGTGCCGGTGAGGGCCTGATCGGCTTCGAGGGCGCGGGACGGCGGACGACCACGCGTCTCCTGGAGGGCGACCTCCCGAAGTACAAGACGCTTTTCCCCACCGAGTTCAACTCGATCGCGGTCATCGAGACCGCCCCGTTCGTCGAGGCCGTCAAGCGCGTGGCCCTGGTGGCCGAGCGGAACACTCCGGTGCGGCTCAGCTTCGAGCAGGGCGTGCTCATCCTGGAGGCCGGCTCCAGCGACGACGCACAGGCTGTGGAGAGGGTCGACGCCCAGCTCGAGGGCGACGACGTCTCGATCGCCTTCAACCCGACGTTCCTGCTCGACGGCCTGAGCGCGATCGACTCCCCGGTCGCCCAGCTGTCGTTCACGACGTCGACGAAGCCCGCGCTCCTCAGCGGCAGGCCGGCGCTGGATGCGGAGGCCGACGAGGCGTACAAGTACCTGATCATGCCTGTACGTCTGAGCGGCTGAGCCCACAGGTGTGAGCGGGCGTCCGGGCGTAGGCTCGGACGCGGGTACGAAGGTGCCTCCACGCCACATCGCTACTTAAGGAACCACTGATGGAGCTCGGTCTCGTCGGCCTCGGCAAGATGGGCGGCAACATGCGCGAGCGCATCCGCCGCGCAGGCCACACCGTCATCGGATACGACCGCAACCAGGACGTCGCGGATGTCCACAGCCTCGAAGAGCTTGTGGGCAAGCTCAAGGGCCCGCGCGTCGTCTGGGTGATGGTTCCGGCCGGAGCCGCGACCCAGTCCACCGTCGACGAGCTTGCCGAGCTGCTCCAGCCGGGTGACGTCGTCGTGGACGGCGGCAACTCCCGCTGGACGGACGACGAGAAGCACGCCGAGGAGCTCGCCGCCAAGGGCATCGGCTTCGTCGACTGCGGCGTCTCCGGCGGCGTCTGGGGCCTGCAGAACGGCTACGCGCTGATGTACGGCGGCGACGCCGAGAACATCGCGAAGGTCCAGCCGGTCTTCGACGCGCTCAAGCCCGAGGGCGACTTCGGTTCCGTGCACGCCGGCAAGGTCGGCGCGGGCCACTTCTCGAAGATGGTCCACAACGGCATCGAGTACGCCATGATGCAGGCCTACGCCGAGGGCTGGGAGCTCCTGGAGAAGGTCGACTCCGTCACGGACGTGCGCGAGGTCTTCCGCTCCTGGCAGGAGGGCACGGTCATCCGTTCCTGGCTGCTCGACCTCGCGGTCAACGCCCTGGACGACGACGAGCACCTGGAGAAGCTGCGCGGCTTCGCGCAGGACTCCGGAGAGGGCCGGTGGACGGTGGAAGCCGCCATCGACAACGCCGTGCCGCTGCCCGCCATCACGGCCTCGCTCTTCGCCCGCTTCGCCTCGCGGCAGGACGACTCCCCGCAGATGAAGATGATCGCGGCGCTGCGCAACCAGTTCGGCGGCCACGCCGTCGAGTCCAAGAGCGAGAACTGATCCACAGCCTGTGCGGGAAACTGTGCAGGTCTGCAAGCAAGTGAAGTAGGCCGGGGGAGGTCGGCGCACACCATGCACGTCACGCATCTGTCGCTGGCCGACTTCCGCTCGTACGCCCGGGTCGAGGTCCCTCTCGATCCGGGCGTCACCGCGTTCGTGGGTCCGAACGGCCAGGGGAAGACCAACCTCGTCGAGGCCGTCGGCTATCTCGCCACGCTCGGCAGCCACCGGGTCTCCTCGGACGCCCCCCTGGTGCGCATGGGCGCCGAGCGTGCCGTCATCAGGGCGCAGGTCCGCCAGGGCGAGCGACAGCAGCTGGTCGAGCTCGAGCTGAACCCTGGCAAGGCCAACCGCGCCCGCATCAACAGATCGTCGCAGGTCAGGCCGCGTGACGTGCTCGGGATCGTGCGCACGGTGCTGTTCGCGCCCGAGGATCTGGCCCTGATCAAGGGCGACCCCGGCGAGCGCCGGCGCTTCCTCGACGAACTGATCACGGCACGCTCCCCCCGTATGGCGGGCGTGCGATCCGACTACGACCGCGTGCTGAAGCAGCGCAACACCCTCCTGAAGTCAGCGGCCCTGGCGCGGCGGCACGGCGGGCGCTCCATGGACCTGTCCACGCTCGACGTCTGGGACCAGCACCTGGCGCACGCGGGCGCCGAACTGCTCGCGCAGCGGCTCGACCTGATCGCCGCGCTGCAACCGCTGGCCGACAAGGCGTACGAGCAGCTGGCACCCGGCGGCGGCCCCGTCTCGCTGGAGTACAAGCCGTCCGCGTCGGGCGAAGGACACACGCGCGAGGCCCTCTACGAGCAGCTGATCGCCGCTCTCGAAGAGGCCCGCAAGCAGGAGATCGAGCGGGGCGTGACGCTGGTCGGGCCGCACCGCGACGACCTAATCCTGAAGCTGGGCCAGCTCCCCGCGAAGGGATACGCGAGCCACGGGGAGTCCTGGTCGTACGCCCTGGCGCTGCGCCTGGCCTCGTACGACCTGCTGCGGGCCGAAGGCAACGAACCGGTGCTCGTCCTGGACGACGTGTTCGCGGAGCTCGACGCGCGCCGCAGGGAGCGCCTCGCGGAGCTGGTGGCGCCGGGCGAGCAGGTCCTGGTGACGGCCGCGGTGGACGACGACGTGCCGGGCGTGCTCGCCGGGACGCGGTTCGAGGTGTCGGACGGCGTGGTGGAACGCGTATGACGCGCCTGAGCCGCGAACGCGTATGCCGGGAGCGCGGATGAGCGCCGAAGAGCCCGCCGAGGGCGCCCCTCAGGACCCGGGCCCGCCCAAGAAGACGCCCGAGCCCTCCGGCGTCGACCTCGCCAGGGTCGCCCTGCGCGCCGCCAAGGAACAGGCACGCGCGCGTGGGGACGCCGCGCAGCAGAAGAAGCAGGCCCGCAGGGGCGGTCTGCGCTCCGGCGCACGCGCCGACGGACGTGACCCGCAGCCGCTCGGCTCCGCGATCAACCGCCTGATCACCGAGCGCGGCTGGGAGACCCCGGCGGCGGTCGGCGGGGTGATGGGCCGCTGGCCGCAGATCGTCGGCGACGACCTGGCCAATCACTGCGTCCCGCAGCGGTACGACGAGAACGAGCGCACCCTGACCGTCCAGTGCGACTCCACGGCGTGGGCGACCAACCTGCGCCTGCTGGCCCCCCAGCTGGTCGCCCGCCTCAACGAGGACCTCGGTCACGGCACCGTGCGCCTCATCAAAGTCCTCGGTCCCGGCGGCCCCGCGCGTCGCTTCGGACCCTTGCGCGCACCAGGCAGCACGGGCCCCGGGGACACCTACGGCTGAGGCCGTACCGGGTGGTAGCTCGGGGTTGACACCTCAAAGCGCTGAGTGCCGCTGTGAGCCTCTTAGAGCCCCAGGCCGCATATGGGGAGTCGGATGAGGCCGGTTCAGGACGGCACATGCGGACTCAGGTACCGGCAAACCCCCATCACTGTCGGCGCTACCGGTAGACTGGAAGCTAATCCCGCCCCACTTGTGGGACGCACCGAGCAACGCTGACTATCGCTGAACGACGCAGCCGCTCCGGCCACCGCCGGGTGCTTGGCTTGTGCTGTGCCAGAAAGGGCGCTTCGTGGCCGATTCCGGCAACCCCAACGAGAACATCCCGTCCACCGCCGCCGGCGAGAACGGCGAGGTCACAGCCTCGTACGACGCCAGCGCGATCACCGTCCTCGAGGGTCTGGACGCGGTCCGCAAGCGACCTGGCATGTACATCGGGTCGACCGGTGAGCGTGGCCTGCACCACCTCGTGCAAGAGGTTGTCGACAACTCCGTCGACGAAGCCCTCGCGGGGCACGCGGACACCATCGACGTGACGATCCTCGCCGACGGCGGCGTGCGCGTCGTCGACAACGGCCGTGGCATCCCCGTCGACATGCACCCGGTGGAGAAGAAGCCCGCGGTGGAGGTCGTCCTGACCGTCCTGCACGCGGGCGGCAAGTTCGGCGGCGGCGGGTACGCCGTCTCCGGCGGTCTGCACGGCGTCGGCGTCTCCGTCGTGAACGCCCTGTCCACCAAGCTCGCGGTCGAGATCAAGCGCGACGGCTTCCGCTGGACCCAGGACTTCAAGCTGGGCGTGCCGACGGCCCCGCTGGCCAAGCACGAGGCGGTCGACACCTCCGGGACCACGGTCACCTTCTGGGCCGACCCGGACGTCTTCGAGACGACCGAGTACTCCTTCGAGACGCTGGCACGGCGCTTCCAGGAGATGGCGTTCCTCAACAAGGGCCTGACCATCAACCTCACCGACGAGCGCGAGTCGGCGAAGGCGACGGCGGGCGCGGACTCGGCCGAGGCGACCGATGACGCCGCCGACGAGGCCCGCACGGTGTCGTACTACTACGAAGGCGGCATCGTCGACTTCGTGAAGTACCTCAACTCCCGCAAGGGCGAGGTCATCCACGAGACCGTCATTGACGTCGAGGCCGAGGACAAGGAGCGCATGCTCTCGGCCGAGATCGCCATGCAGTGGAACTCGCAGTACACCGAAGGGGTCTACTCCTTCGCGAACACGATCCACACGCATGAGGGCGGTACGCACGAGGAGGGCTTCAGGGCCGCGCTGACGGGCCTGGTCAACCGGTACGCGCGCGACAAGAAGCTGCTGCGCGAGAAGGACGACAACCTCACGGGTGAGGACATCCGCGAGGGTCTGACCGCGATCATCTCGGTGAAGCTGGGCGAGCCCCAGTTCGAGGGCCAGACCAAGACCAAGCTGGGCAACACCGAGGCGAAGACCTTCGTCCAGAAGGTCGTGCACGAGCACCTCACGGACTGGTTCGACCGGAACCCGAACGAGGCCGCGGACATCATCCGCAAGGGCATCCAGGCCGCCACGGCGCGTGTCGCCGCCCGCAAGGCGCGCGACCTGACCCGCCGCAAGGGCCTCCTGGAGACCGCCTCGCTGCCGGGCAAGCTGAGCGACTGCCAGTCGAACGACCCGACGAAGTGCGAGATCTTCATCGTCGAGGGTGACTCCGCCGGTGGTTCGGCGAAGTCCGGCCGCGACCCGATGTACCAGGCGATCCTGCCCATCCGAGGCAAGATCCTGAACGTCGAGAAGGCCCGCGTCGACAAGATCCTGCACAACCAGGAAGTCCAGGCGCTGATCTCGGCCTTCGGCACGGGTGTGCACGAGGACTTCGACATCGAGAAGCTCCGCTATCACAAGATCATCCTGATGGCGGACGCCGACGTCGACGGCCAGCACATCAACACGCTGCTCCTGACGTTCCTCTTCCGCTTCATGCGTCCGCTGGTCGAGGCCGGTCACGTCTACCTGTCGCGCCCGCCGCTCTACAAGATCAAGTGGACCAGGGACGACTTCCAGTACGCGTACTCCGACCGCGAGCGCGACGCCCTGGTGGAGCTCGGCCGCCAGGCCGGCAAGCGCATCAAGGACGACTCGGTCCAGCGCTTCAAGGGTCTCGGCGAGATGAACGCCGAGGAGCTGCGCGTCACGACGATGGACCAGGATCACCGCGTTCTCGGCCAGGTCACCCTGGACGACGCGGCGCAGGCCGACGACCTGTTCTCGGTGCTGATGGGAGAGGACGTCGAGGCGAGGCGCTCGTTCATTCAGCGCAACGCCAAGGACGTCCGCTTCCTCGACATCTGAGTCGGCCGTACAAGCCGCACCCCGAAAGGACTTTGACCAGCAATGGCCGACGAGAACACCCCTGTGATGCCCGAAGAGGAGCCCGCCGTTCCCGGCGTCGGCATGCGTGTCGAGCCCGTCGGGCTCGAGACGGAGATGCAGCGCTCCTACCTCGACTACGCGATGTCCGTCATCGTGTCGCGTGCGCTGCCCGACGTACGGGACGGCCTCAAGCCCGTACACCGCCGTGTCCTGTACGCGATGTACGACGGCGGATACCGCCCCGAGAAGGGCTTCTACAAGTGCGCCCGCGTCGTCGGCGACGTCATGGGCACCTACCACCCGCACGGCGACTCCTCGATCTACGACGCCCTGGTGCGCCTCGCCCAGCCGTGGTCGATGCGGATGCCGCTCGTGGACTCCAACGGCAACTTCGGCTCTCCGGGCAACGACCCGGCGGCCGCCATGCGGTACACCGAGTGCAAGATGGCGCCGCTCGCCATGGAGATGGTCCGTGACATCGACGAGGAGACCGTCGACTTCACGGACAACTACGACGGCCGCAACCAGGAGCCGACGGTCCTACCGGCGCGCTTCCCGAACCTGCTGATCAACGGCTCGGCGGGCATCGCGGTCGGCATGGCGACGAACATCCCGCCGCACAACCTCCGCGAGGTCGCGGCGGGCGCGCAGTGGGCCCTGGAGCACCCGGACGCCTCGCACGAGGAGCTGCTCGACGCGCTCATCGAGCGCATCAAGGGCCCCGACTTCCCCACCGGCGCACTGGTGGTGGGCCGCAAGGGCATCGAGGAGGCCTACCGCACGGGCCGCGGCTCCATCACGATGCGCGCGGTCGTCGCCGTCGAGGAGATCCAGAACCGCCAGTGCCTGGTGGTCACCGAGCTCCCGTACCAGACCAACCCCGACAACCTCGCGCAGAAGATCGCCGACCTGGTCAAGGACGGCAGGGTCGGCGGCATCGCCGACGTCCGCGACGAAACGTCTTCCCGCACTGGCCAGCGCCTCGTCGTCGTCCTGAAGCGCGACGCGGTCGCCAAGGTCGTCCTGAACAACCTCTACAAGCACACCGACCTCCAGTCGAACTTCAGCGCCAACATGCTGGCCCTGGTCGACGGCGTGCCGCGCACCCTCTCCCTGGACGCGTTCATCCGCCACTGGGTGACGCACCAGGTCGAGGTCATCGTCCGGCGTACGAAGTTCCGGCTGCGCAAGGCCGAGGAGCGGGCCCACATCCTGCGCGGCCTCCTGAAGGCCCTGGACGCGATCGACGAGGTCATCGCGCTCATCCGGGCCAGCCAGACGGTCGACGTCGCGCGTGAGGGCCTGATGGGGCTGCTCTCGATCGACGAGATCCAGGCCAACGCCATCCTCGAGATGCAGCTGCGCCGGCTCGCCGCCCTGGAGCGCCAGAAGATCGTCGCCGAGCACGACGAACTCCAGGCGAAGATCAACGAGTACAACGCGATCCTGGCCTCGCCCGAGCGGCAGCGCCAGATCATCAGCGAGGAGCTCGCGGCGATCGTCGACAAGTTCGGCGAGGACCGCCGCTCGGCGCTCGTGCCCTTCGACGGCGACATGTCCATGGAGGACCTGATCGCCGAAGAGGACATCGTCGTCACCATCACGCGCGGTGGCTACATCAAGCGCACCAAGACGGAGGACTACCGCTCGCAGAAGCGCGGCGGCAAGGGCGTGCGCGGCACGAAGCTGAAGCAGGACGACATCGTCGACCACTTCTTCGTGTCCACGACGCACCACTGGCTGCTGTTCTTCACGAACAAGGGCCGCGTCTACCGCGCCAAGGCGTACGAGCTGCCCGACGCGGGGCGTGAGGCCCGCGGCCAGCACGTCGCCAACCTGCTCGCCTTCCAGCCGGACGAGCAGATCGCCGAGATCCTCGCGATCCGGGACTACGAAGCGGTGCCCTACCTGGTGCTCGCCACCAAGGGCGGCCTCGTGAAGAAGACCCCGCTCAAGGACTACGACTCGCCTCGCTCCGGTGGCGTCATCGCCATCAACCTCCGTGAGACGGACGACGGCAAGGACGACGAGCTGATCGGCGCCGAGCTGGTCTCCTCCGAGGACGATCTGCTGCTCATCAGCAAGAAGGCGCAGTCGATCAGGTTCACCGCAACGGACGATGCGCTGCGTCCCATGGGCCGTGCGACGTCAGGCGTGAAGGGAATGAGTTTCCGCGATGGCGACGAACTGCTCTCGATGAATGTCGTCAGGCCGGGTACTTTCGTCTTCACCGCAACCGACGGCGGTTACGCGAAGCGGACCAACGTCGACGAGTACCGCGTCCAGGGCCGCGGCGGCCTCGGCATCAAGGCCGCCAAGATCGTGGAGGACCGCGGCGAACTCGTGGGGGCGCTGGTGACGGAGGAGACCGACGAGATCCTCGCCATCACCCTGAGCGGCGGTGTGATTCGTACGCGAGTCAACGAGGTCAGGGAGACGGGCCGTGACACCATGGGCGTCCAACTGATCAACCTGGGCAAGCGCGATGCCGTGGTCGGTATCGCTCGTAACGCCGAGGCCGGGCGCGAGGCCGAGGAAGTCGACGGTGACATCGTCGTCGAATCGGCAGACGGTGAGCCGGCCGCCGGTACGGACGAGGGCACGGAGTCCACGGCCGAGTAGCGCGAGGAGAGAGTCATCGTGAGTGGAGCCACGGACGCCGGAGCAAGTGGAGCCGGCTCAGCCGGTACAGACGGTGTCCGTGGCTCCGCCACTGATTCTCCCGACTCGCATGAGTCCCGTGGATCCCAGGGGGGAACCGTGACCGACACCCGAGGGCCGCAGTCGGCCCAGTCACCGCAGTACGCCGGTGGGGCCCAGGCGCCCCAGGGCGGCGGTGGTGCGCTGCCCGGTGAGCGGCAGCCCCAGCAGCAGGCCTCCCAGCCGTACCACCCGCCGCAGGCCTATCAGCAGTCCCAGACGGGTTCCGTGCGCAGGCCGCGGACCGGGGCGCGTACGACGCCTCGTACGCGCAAGGCGCGGCTGCGGGTGGCCAAGGCCGACCCGTGGTCGGTGATGAAGGTCAGCTTCCTGCTCTCCATCGCCCTTGGCATCTGCACGATCGTCGCGGCAGCCGTGCTGTGGATGGTCATGGACGCCATGGGCGTCTTCTCGACGGTGGGCGGCACGATCTCCGAGGCGACGGGCTCGAACGAGTCCAACGGCTTCGACCTCCAGTCGTTCCTGTCGCTGCCGCGCGTCCTGATGTTCACGACGATCATCGCGGTCATCGACGTGGTCCTCGCCACGGCCCTCGCGACACTCGGCGCGTTCATCTACAACCTCTCCGCGGGCTTCGTGGGCGGCGTCGAGCTGACGCTGGCCGAGGACGAGTAGTTCTCCTCCGACTCTCCTTCTGCTCTCTTCCCGCTCTCTTCTTGTCTTCCGTAGGGCTGCGTTTCCGTAGGGCTGTGTAGGGCTGCGCAGAGCCGCGTGGCCCTACGC
>NZ_JBNNJZ010000027.1:0-39107 GCF_050270335.1 Streptomyces sp. NPDC059900 | reverse complement strand
CCACCCACCCGCACACCCAACGGACCCAGAACATCAATATCCATCACGCCAAATCCCCTGTTCGTGAGTGGCCTGCATCCCGTGCTGATCCCGTGCTCATTCAGTAAAAAACCAGCAGTCCGGTTTGTCAATACCAGACCGCACATGCTGTTTCCACAACCTCCCACCCGATCCTCGAGCGCACCTAAAGCCTTGAGGGATTCACCGTGGATCACGAAAACCCCCTCGTCACAGGCTTACGAGAGGGTGCGTGTAGCGAGCCGCCGGTCGCCGTCCGACGGCTCTCAAGGAGATCAGTAGCCCCGAAGAGCAGGAAAAACAGCCGCTGAAGTCTGTTTACGTACGGGCTTTCAGACCGCTTCGCCCGTCAGCTGAGGCAGCACGAGCTCCCAGAACGCGTCGATCCGCTGCCCCGAGAGCCACCCGCGGTCCCTGCCGCCGAGCACCTCGAAGCCCACGGTGGCCGCGACGATGGCCGGGGCGACCCGCTCCGGCGTCACGCCGGACGCGAGCGTGCCCTCACGCTCGGCGCGCTCCAGCATGTCCTCGACCCACTCCTGCCAGTAGCGCCGCACGTCGGCCGTCGCCCCGAGCGAAGGCTCGCCCCCCAGCTCGAAGCCGGCCCGCACCACGACGTCCTCCGCGAGGCGGCTCATCAGACCGTGGGTCGCGTCGACCAGACCCTGGAGCGCGCCGCCCCGCGCACCATCGGCCGGCACGTCCTCGGTGATCGTCCGCAGTCTGCGCGCCGCCTCTTCCTCCACCGCCCGGGCCAGCTCCCGCTTTGTCTCAAAGTGGAAGTGCAGCGCCCCGTTGCTGACCCCGGTCCGCCGGCTGATGTGGGCGAGCGAGGCAGCCGCGTACCCCTCGCGCGCGAACACCTCCGCGGCGGACTGGATCAGAGATTGACGGGTCCGGACCGCCCGCTCCTGCTTGGCCATCGCTCACCTCTCCAACACGACCTGCCTCCGACGCGGCCAGGCCGACATTCACGGACTCATGACGTCGCCAGGCCCCCTGCGACGCGCGACCGAGGCCGTGCACTGCAAAGAACATGCCGCACTTTCGCCGTGATCGAGAAAACAAACCGGTGGGTTGGTTTTGTCGAGTCCTTAACGGCAGTAGCTGTGCGGGGTCCAGTCGGCAAGGTATCGCAGCCGCCCGGCACCGGGTCCGCCGGGGCGTCCGCCGGTACCAACAACGCCCCCGGGACCTGAGATTACGCCCAGGATCGCGCGTCCGACACCCCTCCTCCGACTGCCGGGGATCATGCCTGGCGCAAAATGCATCGCGCGGCTGTCCTCGCCGGAGCGCCCGGCACGAGTCGATCGCAGCCTTCACGGACAGCAAATAAACCGCCACGTTGGTTTGTTATCAGTGGCATACGCCGGATCCTTCGTTGCTTTCCTTGCATCACGCATGCAACGTTCCGCACTCACCACTGCCTCCCTCGCCCGCCTCGGACACAGACACGGACATAAGCACAGCCTCAGCCGTCATGAACGAACGGACCGACAGGCGGACAGAGACACGGCATACCGACGGCGTACGGACGTACAGGTAGGCGAACTACAGCCGTCAGCGAGCCGCTCCCGAGCCGGCGGCCGCCAACCCCTCGCGCCCCGGAGCCGCCGCAAGCCCCGGCAGCAGCAGGAGCCAGAACCAGGTGAGGGGATCGGGCGCCAGCCACTGCTCGTCGTACGCCCCCAGGACCTCGATGCCGACCGTGCCCGCCACCACCGCGAAAGCGGCATCCCGCGCCGAGACCCCCGGCGCGAGCTCACCCCGCTCCCCGGCCGTCACCAACGCCTCCTGCACCCACTCGCGCCAGGCGTCCCGCAGGTCCTCGCCCACCACCGCGCGCTCCCGCACCCCGCACAGGTCGAATCCCGCCCGCAGCACCACGTCGCCGCCCAGGGCCCGCACAAAGGCGTGCGTGACGTCGATCAGGCGCTGCAACTCGCGCCCCTGCGAAGGCCCGTCGCCCCGCACACCGCCCCCGTCACCCGTGTCGCCGTCGCCGTCACCGTCACCGTCGGCTTCGACGATCCGGGCCAGCCGCTCCGCGGCGGATGCCGCGACCGCGTCGGCGAGGTCCGCCTTGGTGGCGAAGTGGAAGTACAGGGCGCCGTTGCTCACCTTGGCCCTGGCGGTGACCGTCGCGAGCGAGGTCGCCTCGAAGCCGTCCCGGTGGAAGAGCTCGGCGGCCGCCTCGATGAGCGCGGCCCTCGTACGGACCGCGCGTTCCTGTTTGGTCATCAGGGCTCCGTTGATGCGCAGGGCTGCTGGCTGCCGCCGCGCTCGTACGCACGCAGGCCCCGAGATCATCCGGCTCTTGCCTTGAGCACCGCTCAAGGCGCCCCAGTGAGCCCCTACAGATCCACCGCATGAATGCCCGGCCATCGACCGCGCGATGGGGGGCCGTTCACCGCTGCGCGGGCGTACGGACCTGAAAAGTGCACGGCCGGGCACCACGGTTGCCCGAACGGGCGTGACCATGGCCCGCAGCAGGGAGTTCGGGCAGAAATCGGGCTTGGGGGTCACGTTCAAGTCAGCCCGCAGTAGATTGAGCGCGGAGTTATCGCCCGTTCTGGCCCGAGAGGTCGGAACGGAAGCCTCCATTTCCCGCCACCCGGCATTCCCCAGATGACTGTAGAAATAAAACCGGGTGGTCTGTATGTTGAGACCCGCGAGGCGCCCCATCCGGCGCACTCTCCAGTCGCGAATCCGGGGGATCAACATGTCCACGAACACGTTCCGCCCCGCAGAAGACACCCTGCACCGGATGCCTGCCGTCCGGGCGCCGCAGTCCTGGCCCGCCGTCCGGCCGCAGGTGCAGCTCACCACCACGGTTCCCAAGGAGCTCGTGCACCGGGCCGCCCTCGCCGAGGTGCTGCTCACCGGTCAGGAGCGGTACGACGACGACCGGTTCGGCGTCACCGCCCAG
Organism: Streptomyces sp. NPDC059900; assembly: GCF_050270335.1. Taxonomy (NCBI): domain Bacteria; kingdom Bacillati; phylum Actinomycetota; class Actinomycetes; order Kitasatosporales; family Streptomycetaceae; genus Streptomyces; species Streptomyces sp. NPDC059900. Next base: position 36,160 of record NZ_JBNNJZ010000027.1, on the reverse strand, counting down.
TGGCCCCGCTGCCACAGCTTCTACGCGCCGGTCGCGGGCAACCACGACCCCCTCCTTGCTGCAGAAACGATCAGGCAGATCGGGTTCCTGCTGCCGCACACGCAGTACGGCGTCCCGCTCGGCCAGCACTTCCTGCTGCGCACCTTCTCGTTCTCGGTGCAGCCCGAGCACCTGCGCGTCGGCCACGCACCCGCGGATCTCGACGTCGACGCGGTGTTCAGCGACGTGCGCACACGCCGCGACACGCACATCGGAGCCCGCTACGACACGGTGATCCGGCGGGCCGGGGAGACGGTGGCCACGGGCGGCATCTCGTACACGTGCATCACGCCGTCCGCCTACCGCAGGCTGCGCGGCAACCAGGGCCACCTGCAGATTCCGCTGACCGCGCCGGTCCCGCCGCAGAGCGTGGGCCGCATGTCGCCGACCGACGTGGTGCTCTCCCCCATCGGCGCCGACGACCGGTGGCAGCTGCGTGTCGACACCCGCCACCCCGTGCTCTTCGACCACCCGGTCGACCACGTACCGGGGATGCTCCTGATCGAGGCCGCGCGCCAGGCGACAACCGCGGTACTGGGCTACTCCTCGGGCGTGATGCCCGTAGACGTCGAGTCCGAGCACTACCGTTACGTCGAGCTGGACCAGCCCTGCTTCATCCGAGCCGTGCGGCTGCCTGCGGACGCACGCGGGGAAAGGGTCGAGGTCACCGGCGAGCAGGACGGCCAGGAGATGTTCCGCACCACCATCACCGCCGTCCCCGCCGCGCTGTAGAGCGCCTCCAACTCCGCGCCCCGCACGGCCCGTACGCTCCTGGCAGACACCCGGAGCGGGCGTCGACACGGGCTCGATCACGCCCCCGTCCCTGACGCCACCCTCCCGGAGACGCTAAGATACGAACCTGACGGTTTTTTTCTATGGGCCTCCCCACGGTTCCATGCTCTCGGAGGCGGTGGATTACATGGCAAAGCAAGATCGCGCGATTCGCACACAACGGTCGATCCTGGTCGCTGCGGCCTCAGTTTTCGAGGAACGCGGGTTCCAGGCGGCCACCATCACGGACATCCTCACCGCCGCAGGCGTGACCAAGGGTGCCCTGTACTTCCACTTCCAGTCCAAAGAGGACCTGGCGTACGGCGTGATGGAGGCCCAGGGGCGCCACATGGGGACCGTCCCGTCCCGCTCCTGCAAGACACAGGAGGTCGTCGACACCGTCCTCCTGCAGACCTACCGGCTCCAGGAGGACCCGATGGTCCGGGCCGGTGTCCGCCTCGCCATGGACCAGCACGCGACGGAACTCGATCGCGGCGCCTCGTTCCAGGAGTGGGGCAAGGGAATGGCCGCCCTGCTCGAACAGGCCAAGGAACAGGGCGAGTTGCTGCCGCACGTCGTGCCGTCGGACACCGCCGAACTCGTGGTGGGCGCCTACGCAGGCGTGCAGTCGATGTCGCAGGCCGTCAGCAGCTATACGGACCTGGACCACCGGACCTCGGTGCTCCTTCGCCACATCATGCCGAACGTGGTGCTGTCCTCCGTGCTCACCACGATCGACATGACGTCCGAGCGCGGCGCGGTGATCTACGCCGAGGTTCAGGCGCTTCAGGACGCGGCCGAACTGACCGACGCCAGGGCCTGATCCATCTTCGCCGGCGCCAGCCACTCCAGGACCGGCGCCTCCAGGTCACCGGCGTCGTCCGATGCCCAGGCGACGTAGCCGTCGGGGCGCAGCAGCAGGGCGGCCCGGGGCAGCCCTGCCACCGGCTCCGCCCGTACGACGCGCAGGACGTGCCGCAGGTCCTGTTCGTGCCGCAGCTCGTGCGGCACACCGGAGTCGGTCCCGGCCTCCGCTGCTGCGAAGCGCACCAGGAGCATGCGCCCGTCCCGCAGCAGCCGGATGACGTCGACCGGCCCGTCGTCCGTGGTCAGTTCGCGGTTGCCGAGAAACTGCCCCTCCCACTCCGACGGCTGCCCGGTCCGCGTCGGCAGCACGGTGTCCTGCCCGCTGACCATGAGGCCGAGACGCGCCAGCTCCGCACCCGCGTCCGGCGCGCCCGCGGCCAGTTCGTCGAGCGATTCGGGCGTGCTGCCCGGCCGCATCAGCTCCACCTGCGTACGGACCTGCTCCAGGAGCCGCTCGGCGGCCGGCCTGCGTTCGGCGTCGTAGGTGTCCAGCAGTCCCGGCGCGGCAGCGCCCCGCACGGTGAAGGCGAGCTTCCACCCCAGGTTGAGCGCGTCGAGCAGGCCCGTGCTCAGCCCCTGGGCACCGACGGGGAAGTGCAAGTGCGCGGCGTCCCCGACCAGGAGGACGCGCCCCGAGCGGTAGGTGCGCGCGAGGCGCGAGAAGTCGCTGAAGCGGCTCAGCCAGCGCGGTTCGTCCATGTCGATGTCGCGGCCCATGATCCGTGACGTCTCCCGGCGGAACTCGTCGAGTCCGAGCGGGAGTCTGTGGTCGGCGGGCGCGTTGAGGCAGTCGGCCACCCGCAGGTGCAGCCGCCCCTCGGCGGTCCGCTTGGCCACGACCCAGCCAAGCGGCGTCCGGTGCCACCCGGGCTCGGGCGCCTCGGGCCCGTCGCATCGGACGACCCCGACCATGGCTGCCACCGTCGGCAGGGTCGTGTCCGACGGGATCCGGCCAAGTGTGCGCACCGTGCTGCGGGCCCCGTCGGCCCCGACGACGTAGGCGGCCTCGAACTCGGTTTGTCCGCCGGGGTGTTCGGCGCTCACCGTCATGCCGTCCTCGCGGCGGTCGAGTCCGGTCACCCGGTGGCGGCGCAGCACCTGCGCGCCCGCGGCCAGTGCCCGCTCCTCGAAGAGCCGCTCCAGATCGGCCTGCGGTCGCTTGAACAGCGGGTCAGGCTCGGCGGCGGGGGCGGTGAGCGGAAGGCCCCACACGCCCGCGAAGTGGAACGGCATGCTGCTGGTCCCCGCGCCCAACGGAAGGGCGGGAGCGGGCAGATGGCCCCTGCGGGCGAGTATCTGTGCGGTGCGGGCGTGCAGGGTGGTGGCCCTGGGGCGCTCGGCCACCTCGGCCTGTTCCTCGACGACCACCGTCCGCACTCCGTATCCGGCGAGCTCGGCGGCGAGCAGCAGCCCGACGGGGCCCCCGCCGACGATCACCACATCTGTGCGGACATACGCCATCGCGGTCGCTCCCCCTGGCCGGAAAACATGGATATCTTCGAACCGGAGCGAAAATATACCGGGTGGATGGTTGTTTTCCCGGCTCTGGCGCAGATCTCTTTCGGCCAATGCGGGAAGCGCTCCCATTGCCTGTGGTTTCGGGGTTGAAAACGAAACCGGTGGGTCCGTATCTTACGTACAAGTGCTCGATCACATGGGCGTTCTTCGGGGGGAGAAGTCTGAATGAATGTGATGACGTCAGGGGATGCGGCGCGGAATGCAGCCGAGCCGGCCGGGGAAAGACACCTCGGCCCCGGCACACCGCCCGGGACCACGACGGTGCCGAGCGAGTACGTGCACCGCTCGTCAATGGCCGAAGTCTTTCTGACCAGTTGTCGCAGGACGAGCGAGACCCGCTTCACGCTCACCGGTCAGTGGCCGCGGGCGCACGCCTTCTTCAACGATCCCGACGGGCGGCACGACCCGCTCCTCACCGCGGAGACCATGAAGCAGGTCGCCCTGTATCTCGCGCACGCCGAACTGGGCGTGCCGCTCGGCCATCACTTCATGCCGTGCGACCTGTCGTTCACCATCGCCCCGGACGAGCTGGCCATCGGGGCGGTGCCCAGCGACCTCACCATCGAGGCGGACGGCGCAGACCTCATGCGCAAGGGCAGCCGCCTGGTGGAGTTCGGCCTCGACCTGACCATCCGGCGCAGCGGCCGTGTCCTCGCCACCGGTACCGTGCGCTTCGTCTGCCTCTCCCCCGGCGCCTATCACCGGCTGCGCGGCGCGACCCCGCAGCCCCCGCCCGCCCGGCGCCCCTCTGAAGTGACACCGTCCTCCTTCGGACGCGGCCTGCCGCGGGACGTGGTCCTCGCGTCCAGCGACCACCCCGGCCGCTGGCGGCTCGACCCGGACCCGGACCACCCGGTCCTGTTCGACATCGGCGACGACCACATACCGTCGATGGTGCTCCTGGAGGCCGCACGCCAGGCGACCTGCGGACTGCTCGCCGCCGACCGCACGCTGACCCTGACGGGCATGGCCACGGAGTTCCACACCTACGCCGAGTTCGGCCGCCCCTGCTGGATCGAGGCCACTCCCCTCCTCGTACAGGACACCGACACCATGAGCGCCCTGATCACCGGCAGCCAGGACGGCCGCCGGGTCTTCGGCGCACAGGTGAGCGGGACCGTGACGCAACGCGAGGACTGACCTCCCGGCCTTGTCCGGCGACAGGGCTTACAGCGGCAGCGTGATGCCCATCTCCCGCATCGCACGCGACGGCGGCCCGCCCTCCGAGCGCTCCGTCTTGTAGCCCTTGCTGCTCGGCGCGAGCGTCCGCGGATCGACCGCCTCCGCCGGCGCCGAACCCGCGTACAGACCGCCGGGATCGGAGTCCCTGTCGTGCGGAAGGAGCCAGAACACCCGGCGCCGGAAGGTCCCCGACGACCGGGACGACTTGGCCTGCGGGCCGAGCAGCGCATACCCGACCATCCGCCCGTCACGGTGGTAGGCGGGCCTGCCGCGCCGGGTGGGCAGCCGGTCCAGGCTCTGGCGTACGTAGTCCAGGGCGTCGATGTCCTCGAGCCAAACGAGTTCGGCCTCGTGGGAGATCTCGTCCTCTGCGATGAGGGCGCTCATGCTGTCTCCTCGTCGGCGAGCGTGGTCAGCAGTCCGATGCCCGGGTAGTACTTGCGCTGGTTGGAAAGGATCATTTCTTTCGGCGACTCAAGTCCCACTGCCTCGCGAACCCGGGCGGCAAACGCCCTGGACGACACTGCGGGAGCGCCCTCATTGTGGCACCAGGCCCGGTAAGCGGCGTACAGCTGCGCTTGTTCCGCTCTTAATTCCGGGTGGAGCGCGCAGGATTCACCGATGAAACGCCCGGTGTGGTCCTCGGTCTCGGCGTACGCCGTCGTCGCGATGCGCACCCGTTCGGGTCCGGCGAGGTCCTTCTCGCCGCGCAGATAGCGACGTGCGCCGTCGATCAGCCAGTTGAGGATGCCGGGTCCCTCCTCGGTGACCAGGATGTCGGCGAGGTTGTCGACCTTGCGTTCGTCGGAGACGACCCGCTCGAAAGGGATGAGCCGCATCCGCCGCCAGAACGCGAAGCCGCCGCTGCCGACTTCGGGCCGGTGGTTGCCGAGCAGCCACAGCTTGTGGGTGGGTTCGAAGGAGAAGAAGTCCTGCCGCATCCGCCGCGCCTTGATGCGGTCGCCGCCGGTAAGGAGCTTCACCCGGGCCTCGTCGAACTTGTCGCCCGGCTTGACCTCACTGCACACGATGACCCGGCGGCCGTGCAGTTCGGCGAGGTCGGTGGGATGGCCCTCGTACGGGCGGGCCATCAGGAAGCCCGGCGGCGCGGCGTCGGCGTAGTCGCCGAGCAGCTTCATCAGTACGTCGAGCAGTACCGATTTGCCGTTCTTGCCGGAGCCGAAGAGGAACGGCATGACCTGCCCGCCGACGTCCCCGGTGACGGAATAGCCGAGCAGCACGTGCAGGAAGTCGATCATCTCGGCGCCCTCGGGCCCGTCGCCGAAGGTGTCGGCGAGGAACCGCGTCCAGCGCGGCGTGGGCGTGGGCCGCGGCGGCAGCGAGGTGGCGCGGGAGTGGAAGTCCCTGCCGGGCTGCGCCCTGCGCAGGACGCCGGTGTGCAGGTCGACGATGCCCGCCGGGGTGCACAGGGTGTACGGATCGGCGTCCAGGAGCGCCGCGTTGAGCACCATGCCGGGGGCCGATTTGGCCTGGCTGAGCATGGCGTTCATGCCGCTGGTGGACAGGGCGCGGCGGCGGTGCTGGAGCAGGGCGGACGCGGAGTGGATGCCGCGCGGATCGTCGCCGGCGATGGCCTCGGCGAGGTCGCCGGCGGCCCACAGCACGGTGTCGTCCTCGTCGATCTGCCAGCGGTTGCCGTCCCAGCGGTACCAGCCGAGGCCCGGTACGTGCCGGTAGTCGTCCGCGTACAGCTTGACGAACAGTTTGGCGTTGCCGCGGTCGGTGAGCGTGTCGGGCAGCAGGCCCTGCGGCACGGCGATGTCGGCGGGCGTCTCACCGCGCTGCTGCGGCACTTGTACGGGTTGTACGGGGGCCTGCGGGGACTGGGCGTCGGCGAGGATCTGCACGGCCACCGCCTCCGCGTCGAAGTTGAAGAGGGGTATGTCCTCGGGGGTGTCGTTCAAGACCGCCCCCCGAGGGCGAGGGGACGCCGTTCGCCGGCGCGCAGGCCGCTGCGGATGATGGATTGGCAACGCCGGTCCTGGCCGGGGCGCACGTCGGCGGCGAGGTCGGTCAGGGTCTGCTCGGCCTCGTCGCGCGAGAGGTGTCCCGCCGCGACGAGTCCGCCCGCGGTGTAGGCGGCCCGGTTGAGCTTCTCGGAGAACGCGGCCCCCTGCGGCACGGTGGCGCAGGCCGCCACCTCCGACAGGACCTTGTCCAGGGCCTTCGAGGCGCCCTGGCGGCCGCCACCGGCGGCGGCGACGGCCTGGCGGGCCCTGGGCGGCGGGACAGCGGCGCTCAGGGCCGTCCCGCGGGCCGGAGCGAGGTGCCCGGTGCGCTCCAACTCGGCGGCGAGCCAGTCGGGCAGCAGGGCGGGCTCACGGGCGGCGCCGACGGGCGTGTAGGTGCCGTCGGGGGTGGGGGTGCCGGGCGCGACGATGTAGCCGCCGTGGGCCCGGATGTCGACCTGCCAGGCCAGGGCGCGGCCGCTGCCGGAGCCCGTGGAGGACTGCCAGCGGTGGCCGGGGTGCGCCCGGTACCAGACGTGCAGGCCGCCGGAAGGGGTGCGTACACGCAGAGTTGCCGTGTCGGCGGCGGGGCTCTCGGCACCGCGCAGAGCGGCAAGCACGCCCAGAGTGTGGAAGCCGTCGGCGAGCCCGGTGAGGTCGATGCCCTCGGCGATGGCGATGCCCGGCAGGAGGCGCGAGCGGTCGGGCAGCGGCTGTGCGTGCGCGTCGATGTCGACGACGACAAGGCCCGCGGGCCCGCAGGCGACGCCCACTCCCGGGGACCGGCCCTCGCCCGTGCCCCACCAGCGCTCGATACGTCCCGTATCGAGCGTGGCGGCACGGAAGCCGTGGCACCAGCGGCCCGCAGGGAGACAGGAACAGCCCTCGTGGGTATGGCCCGGCGCGCGGCAGGCCTCGCAGTTGCCTGCGGGCGTCTTGCGCCCGGCGGCCAGGGGATGAACCGGCCAACCCTGGCCCGCACACCACTTGGCGGTCGCCAACGACCGGCCGGCAAGCGACCTCCTGCCGGACGACGACCATCCGCTGGTCGGCGTCCGTCCGCTGAGCGACTGTTCGCTGCGTGAAACTCGCAGCTCAGCAGTCATGTATTTCCCCCGTCAGCGACTGAAGCGACTCAATGACGAAAACAGGTTAGCGAAACTGGTCTGAAAATTCGTGCGGTTGGGGAGGGTGTGACGATCACCGGACATACAGCGACCGAAGCCTGACCGCAGCGACCGGACCACTCCTCGGTCGCTGTCTGCCCCCGCAGAGAAAACCCCAGCTCAGAGAGCATACGCAACAAGAATCAGCGACTGAAGCGACTCAAGTCCCCTATATATGAAGCCCACGCGCACACACGCACACGCGCGAATGTCTCGACATACCCGAACCTTCGGTCGCTTCAGTCGCTTTCCACCACCGTCCAGCCCTCTGACCAGCAGTTTTCCCCGAGACTGACGGAGCGACCGAAGCGCCTCTCGGTCGCTGGGCTTCAGTCGCTGCCCAAAGCCCCGCTCTCGAGCGACCCTTGAGCGCCCATGGAGCACAAGGTTCCGCCGACCGCCTCATTCCAGCCGTTCCCCGCACCGATCCCGACCCCGGGTCGCTTGAGTCGCTCCGGTCGCTGGCCCTGCGTCAACGGCTCGGGGCTGTCAGGTGATGACGTACCGGCCGCCGGGGAAGTCCCAGCCGTCCGTGCCCTCGCCGATGTCTTGGCCTTGCTCCTGCCCCTGTTCCTGCTCCTGGCGCTGTTCCTGGCCCGGTGCTTGCTCTTCGTTCAGGGCCATGACGGCCGCCCTCAGCGCACCGTCACCGACCAGGGGACCAGGCAGTCCACCTCGATCAGGCCGGGTCCCGGCAATTCGACGGTGCCGCGCAACGGCCCGCTGGCGTCGTGGAGTTCCGTTTTCTGCCCACCGGTGAGCGATCGGTGGGTGAGGTGTATGTAGCCCTCGCCGGCTTCCAGCCTCAGCGTGGTGCGCCCACCGGTGTACCGAAGGACGTCCGGATGGTCCCCCTCGGCGCGCTTCCCCAACTTGGGCAGGGCATCGGATGCGCGGAACCCGATCTTCCAGCGCGTAAGCGCGGAGAGCAGCGACTTCTCCACCCGGATGTGCGTGTACTGCTTGGGCACGATGGCCCGGGCACGGTGACCGCCGGTGCTGTGCGTCAGGAGCATGCCGCCCTGTTCGAGCTTGTCCGGAGTGTCGATCACTCCATAGAGCTGGAAGGCGGAGAAGAATCCGCTCCTGCTCTCCAGCAGAGTGACGTCGCCGTTCGGTCCGTGTTCGACAGGAACCGTGCCAGTCCCCCAGCCCGAATGGGGCAGACCTATGTCATCCATGCCGCACAGCTTGCCAGCAGGCCCGGGCTCTCCGTCTCGGAGAGCCCGGAGTTATTCGGGAGCCCGCTCACGGAGATACGCCTCCAGCTCCGCCGCCCCCTGCAACATCGCCCGCCCGCGAGCGGAAAGCCTGCCGTGCCAGTCGGACAGCGTGGCCTCCAGTGGCTCCAGGCCGCCGGCCGTCCGCACCCGGGCGATCAGTGGGGCGATCTGCTCGAGGAGGTAGCCGCCCCGCCGCAGTTGGTGGGCCAGCCTGGCGTCCCGTACGTCGTCCTCGTCGTAGACGCGGTATCCGGTCTGCCGATCGCGGCCCGGGCGCACGATCCCGGCGTGCTCCCACTTACGCAGCGTCGCGGGCCGGATTCCGAGCCGGTCCGCCAGCGGCCCGATGAAGGTACCGCCGGGCACGGCTTCTGTGTTCGGCTCGGCTCCCGCGCCCAAGGACTCCAGGTCACGCAGCGCGCTCTCCACCGCCCGGAGGGTCCGCCGGTCGTCGAGGAGCTGGGCGTGGCTCTCGTCGATGAGACGGAACGCCTCCTCGCGCGCTCCCGCAGCCGGGGTGTTCACGGCTCGCATGATCGATGTCGCCGTCTGATGACCGTGTCCCGGTACCAGGGCGAGGAACGCGCGCAGGGCTTCCGCGTGCAGCGCGGTGTAGGTGCGGTGGCCGTGGGGCGTGCGGTCGGCCGCCGGGAGGATGCCGTCCGCCTCGTAGTTCCTGATCGCCTGCGTGGACAGCCCGTGCTCGCGCGCCAGATCGACCGGCCTGAGCCGACCGCCCCGCTCCCCGCTTTGAGGGTTCCTCAGGTTTCTACCCATGCAGACCCCTATACAGAGCGCTATGCAGCAGCCAGCATCGCGCAAAAGTTTCAACCGAAGGTTCAACGATAGCGTTTAAGGCATGGCTACTACCGACACCGCAGGCATCAAGAACATGGCCCACCCCGTCGAGGCCACCGCCCTCATGAGGCTGCTCCCCGCCCGCCCCCGGCTGCTCGGCCTTGGCGAGCCCACCCACCGCGAGGACGCGCTGCTCGACGTGCGCAACGAACTCTTCCGGCAGCTGGTCGAGCAGGAGGGCTGCCGGACGATCACGATCGAGAGCGACTGCATGAGGGGCCTGGTCGTCGACGACTACGTGACCGGGGGCAAAGGCACGCTCGACGACGTCATGGAGCAGGGGTTCAGCCACGACTGGGGCACCTCGGCGGCCAACCGCGAACTCGTACGCTGGATGCGCGCCCACAACATCCGCGCCGACAAAGCCGGTCGCCCCGCGTCCGACCGGCTCCGCTTCGCCGGCTGCGACGGCCCCCTGGAGATCACCCACGCCGCGAGCCCCCGCCAGGCCCTCACCGCACTCCACGGCTATCTCGCCGCCCGCGTGGACCCGGAGCTGCTCCCCTGCACCGCGGACACCCTCGACCGCCTGCTCGGCGCCGACGAACGGTGGACCGACCCCGACGCGATGATGGACCCGTCCCGGTCCACGGGGCAGTCGGCCGAGGCCGGCCAACTGCGGCTGCTCGCCGACGATCTGGTGGCACTGCTCGACGAGCAGTCACCGCACCTCCTGGCGACGACGTCGCGGGACGCCCTGCACCGGGCGCGCCTGTACGGACGTACCGCCACCGGCCTGCTGCGCTACCACCACTGGATGGCCGACACCTCACCCGCGCGCATGGCCCGGCTCCTCGGCATCCGGGACCAGATGATGGCCCACAACCTCCTCGCCCTCGCCGAAGCCGCGGAACTCACCGAACGGGGCCCCGCGCTCACCCTCGTCCACGCCCACAACTCCCACCTCCAGCGGGAGCAGAGCACCATGCAGATGTGGCAGGGGCCAGTGGCGTGGTGGAGCGCAGGCGCGCTGGTCAGCGCCCGGCTCGGCGAGGAGTACGCCTTCGTGGCCACCGCCGTCGGCACGATCCGCCACCAGGGCGTGGACACGCCGCCGCCGGACACTCTCGAGGGTCTCCTGTACGCGCTCCCGCAGGACCCCTGCGCCATCGCTGCCCCACGCCTTGCCGCCGCCCTCACCGGCATACGGCCCGCGCTCCGCGAATCCCCGTGGTTCGGCTACGCCCCGCTGGACCCGGCGCACCTGGCGGACACCGACGGCCTCGTATTCGTCAAGGACGTCCCGCAGAGCTAGTACGCGGAGCTGGCACGGGGCGCGGAGGAAGGGGCCCTGCGCAGGATCAGGAGCCGACCAGCGCCTTGTTGATCGCGCCGATGAACTCGTCGAGATCCTTCGGGTTCCGTGACGTGATCAGGGTGTAGCCGTTGGCGTCGTCGCTCACGACGGCTTCGTCCACCCAGCTCTTGGCGCCCGCGTTGCGGACGTCGGTGCGTACGGAGATGTACGAGGTCAGGGTCTTGCCGCTCAGGACATCGGCTTCCACCAGGGCCCAGGGCCCGTGGCAGATCGCGGCGATCGGGCGCCCCGAGTCAGCGAACGCCTTGATCGTCTCCAGGGCCTTGGACTCCAGACGGAGGTTGTCGGCGTTGATGGTGCCGCCCGGGATCACGAGCAGCTGGTGCCCGCCGGGGTCCACCGCGTCGAGCGTGGTGGTGGGTTCCATCGTCTCGCCGGGGTCCCGGTCGCCCACCAGCGTCTGGACGGGGTCGGAGCTGACGGCCGCGACGGTGACGTCCGCGCCGTCCTCCCGCAGCCGCTGGACGGGCACCAGCAACTCGTCCTGCTCGACTCCGTAGTTGGTGACGAGTACGAGTACTCGGTGACCGTTGAGCGGCTTGTCCGGCATGGCTGTGCGCCTTTCTCTCGTGGGGGTGGTGTGTGGTCGGACCCCGTTGTCCGTGGTTCGTCGTCCGTGGTTCGTCGTCCGGCGTCCGGCGTGCGAGATCAGCTCTCGTTGGACTTCTCGGCGGCTTCCGTCTCGGTGGAGGCGCCGGCCGTGGCGAGGGTGCCGCCCGCGGTCTCCAGGTGCGCCCGGACGAACCACTGGAACTGCTCCAGATCGCGCAGCTGCCCGATCAGCAGGTCCTCGGTGGCCGCGTCGATACCGCCCACCGTCTTGATCGCGGCACGCAAGTCCTGGAGCAGGCCGGTGTAGACGAGGTCGAGCGCGCCGAGGTGGGCGATCGCGTCGTCGCGGCCGACGCTGTAGTCCTTCCAGGTGCGCTCGTCGACCAGCGCGCCCGGCGTGCCGTGGGCGACGCCGCCCAGAGCCGCGAGCCGCTCGGCGACGTCGTCGGCCATGTCGCGCACACGGTCGACCTGCGGGTCGAGCATCTCGTGTACGGCGATGAAGTGCGGGCCGACCACATTCCAGTGGACGTGCTTGAGGGTGAGGTGCAGATCGTTGAGAGAGTGCAGTCGCAACTGAAGGAGCTCGATGACGCGGCCTGCGTCCTGCACGGTGATGCCGGGAACGGTGTAACGGGGGGTTGCCTCGGAAGCCACAGCTATGTCTCCTGTCTCGTACGGGTTTGCCCCATCCCGGTAACCCGTGACCGGCGCACGAAACCCGCCGCAGCCAGATCAGGGCCGGACTGCGGCACGCACGGTGGCCTGCCGGTTCCAGCTAAGGCTCTACCGGGCGGGGACGCCACCCAGGAGCGTTCGCTTTCCGCAAACCGTGCAGGTCCTGCCACTGATCGGGTACACGACCAACATGCACACTCACAGCCACAGCCACACCGTCCTGGCCGCGTCCGCCGGCACCTCGCTGATCATGATCGTCGTCGGCGTCGTCGTGGTTCTCGGCCTGCTCGCCATGTTCATCACCGGCCGCCGCCGCGCCGCGCGCCAAACCCAGCGCAGCACCCCTGCCCCCGGCGTGGGCGCCGTCAACGGCGAGGCCCAGCACGGCACCACCTGGCAGACCCCTGACGACGACGCCGACCAGGGCCGCCCGCACCGCTGACCGACGACCGGACTGCCGCCGGACGGCACGTGTGGCGGGTCTCCGCATTCAGGCCGCCGCCTCCGCCTCCACGTTCAGGAAGCGAGCGTGACCTCGACCGACTCGGACCGACTGATCATGCCTCCCTGAGCCGCCCCGGCGACCGCGTGCCGCCGGGGCGCCTGCTGCACGTGGTTACGGGCGAAGACGACCAGGCGCAGGACGGCGAAGCGGGCGACGCCGGCGAGCGCGGACGCGGAGAGGTAGACGACCTGCTCAAGGACCGCGCCGGGCGCGGCCACCAGCTGTTGCAGGAGGAGCATCGCCAGGCAGGTCACCGTGTAGGCGGCGGCCGCGGACCCGGCGGACTGTGCGTGCTGGCGCCGGGTGGCACGTCCGCCGGCACCGAAGGTGAAGCGGGCGTGCAGTTCGGTGGCGAGCAGCGTGGAAACGACGGTGATCGCCGCGTTGGCCAGGCTCCAGGGCATCCAGGCAGCAAGAGCGGTAATGGCGAAGCTGGAGGCGACCCCCACTCCGCCGCCGCAGAGCGCGAAGCGGGCGAAGGCAATGAAAGCGCCGGGCGCCGTCTGCTGCTGACTCTGCGCTGTTTCCATTGCTCCCACCCCTTTTTACCGACCCGCCCTAGCAGTGATGCCATCCTGACACATGATTGGCACCATGGCGAGCCATAACTGACCCCACGTGCGCCATCAATGGCGCCGCGGCACTGAAGAGGCCGCAAATGCACAGGTCGGCGCCTCAGAGGGGCAGTTGACGCACGCCAAGACGTGAAGCTGAACGCCTGCCTAAATCCGCCCGACTCCCGAAAGCCGGGCTCCTGTGCCGCAACCAGGCCCGCAACCCCACCACGGCACACCCGTAGGCGCCACAGTGGCTCGCTCTGGCACTAGGCCCGCGCCACGGCCGGATCAGGCAGTGATCAAGGCGATCCGGCGCTCGGCGGGGTCGACCTCGATGATCCGGACGGCGAGGACGTCTCGCCGACTTGGACGACGTCCTCGAGCCTTTCCACGTGTTCGTCGGACAGTTCGGAGTTGTGGACCAGCCCCCGTGATGGGCGCGTTCGCCCGTCCGTTGGAATCAGGCGGTACCGGCGAAACTCGGCTCCGTGCCGGAGTCGGCATGACCGGGTGGGCCGCACGGCTCCCGGACAGTGCAAAGCCACCGGGGCCGGCCGCGAGAGGCGGCCGGCCCCGGTGGCTTTGTGGTTACTTCGCGTCGCGGTTGTAGACCGCCTTGGACCAGCGGTAGCCGAGGACGGTGAGGCCGACGCACCAGGCGAGTGCGATCCAGCCGTTGTTGCCGATCTCGGTGCCGAGCAGGAGGCCGCGCAGGGTCTCGATGGCCGGGGTGAAGGGCTGGTACTCGGCGATGGGCTGGAACCAGCCCGGCATGCTGTCCAGCGGGACGAAGGCGCTGGAGATCAGCGGCAGGAAGATCAGCGGCATGGCGTTGTTGCTGGCCGCCTCGGCGTTCGGGCTGACCATGCCCATGCCGACCGCGATCCAGGTGAGCGCCAGGGCGAACACCGTGAGCAGACCGAATGCCGCCACCCACTCAAGAGCCGTGGCGTCCACGGACCGGAAGCCGATGGCCACGCCGACCGCACCCACGAGGACCACGCTGGCGATCGACTGAAGCACACTGCCGACGACATGCCCGACCAGCACGGATCCGCGGTGGATGGCCATCGTGCGGAAGCGGGCGATGATGCCTTCGCTCATGTCGGTGGAGACGGAGACCGCGGTGCCGATGGTGGTGGAGCCGATCGTCATCAGCAGGATGCCGGGGACGATGTAGGCGATGTACGCGTCGCGTCCGGCGCCGCCGCTCATGGTGTCGCCGAAGACGTAGACGAACAGGAGCAACAGCATGACGGGCGTGAGCAGCAGGTTCAGGGTGAGCGACGGGTAACGGCGGGCGTGCAGGAGGTTGCGGCGCAGCATCGTGTTCGAGTCGCGGACCGCGAGGGACAGAGAGCTCATCGGACGGTCTCCTTGGACTGGTCGGTGACGCCGGCCGGGCCGGTCAGGGCGAAGAAGACGTCGTCGAGGTCGGGGGTGTGCACGGTCAGCTCGTCGGCCTCGATGCCGGTGGAGTCCAGCCAGTCGAGGATGGCGCGCAGTTCGCGCTGGGTGCCGTCGCTGGGGATCTGCAGCGAGAGGGACTCGTCGTCGCGCGTGACCTCGCCGAGGGCGATGGCGGCAGCTTCGTAGGCGACCGGGTCGGAGAAGCGCAACCGCACATGCCCGCCGGGGATGAGCCGCTTCAGTTCCTCCGCGGTGCCTTCGGCGGCGATCTTTCCGTCGTTCAGCACCGCGATGCGGTCGGCGAGTTCGTCGGCTTCTTCGAGGTACTGGGTGGTGAGGAAGACGGTGACGCCGCTGTTGACCAGTTCGCGGATGATGCCCCACATGTTGTGCCGGGAGCGCGGGTCCAGGCCGGTGGTGGGCTCGTCGAGGAAGATGATGCGGGGGTTGCCGACCAGGGTCATGGCGATGTCCAGGCGGCGCTTCATGCCGCCGGAGTAGCTCTGGGCGGGCTTCTTGGAAGCCTCCACCAGGTCGAAACGCTCCAGGAGTTCGGCCGTCACCCGCCGCCCCTCCTGCCTGGAGAGATGGTGCAGATCGGCCATCAGGAGCATGTTCTCCTCACCGGTGATCAGGCCGTCGACGGCGGAGAACTGCCCCGTGACACCGATCGCGGCACGCACGGCCTGCGGGTCGGCAGCCAAGTCGTGACCGCCCACCCGGATCTCGCCCGAGGCGGGATCCGGGGAGATGAGGGTGGAGAGGATCTTCACGGCGGTGGTCTTGCCGGCCCCGTTCGGGCCGAGCAGAGCGAAGACCGAGCCCGCCGGGATGCGCAGATCGATGCCGTCGAGCACGACCTTGTCGCCGTACGACTTCCGCAGACCCACGGCGGAGACGGCGGTCGCCGATCCATGACCGTCGGCTTGACTGGATGTGGGCATGACAGAAGAAGGCATGAGGCCCTCCATTCGAAGGCTGGAGAAGATTGAAAAAAAGGGGGAAGTGGTCCGGAACGAGATCGAGTTGCCTCGGCGTGCTCAGACCTTGGCGCGGCGGATGTCGATGTTGCCGTGCTTGGTGCGGGCGCGGATCTTGACGGCGTCCTCGGACTTCTCCGGGCTGTCGGACGAGGTGAGCGAGTTGCGCACCTGGCCCGAGCTGGAGCTCACGTCGAGCCAGGCTGCCGTGCCTTCGCTGACGCCGATCTCGATGGCGCCGAAGGAGGTCTCGAGCTGGACCGTACCGCGGGTGGCTTCGCCGACGCGCAGGGTGCCGTGGGCGGTGACGGCGGTGAGCGAGTCCTCGGCGCGGGCGATGTCGATGTCGCCGTTGGCCCCGCGCACCCGCAGCTCGCCGATCACGGCGCCGATGGTCGTGGTGCCGTGCGAATTCTTCATGACGGCGGAGCCGTCGACGAACCCGACGCGCAGGCTGCCCGAGCTGGTGGAGATCTCGGCGGAGCCCTCGACGCGGTCCACGGTGATCGAGCCGTGCGAAGCGGTCAGGTGCAGCGGCCCGGTCGTGTCGAGGCGCACGTCACCGGACGAGGTCTTGACGCGGGTCTCGCCGAGCCGGCCCTCGCCGATCACCTGGGTCCAGGCGCCGGTCGTGTCGATCTTCGAGCCCGTGGGCAGTTCGACCGTCACGTCGACGGTGCCGGTGCGCCCGAAGAGGCCGGGCTTGGGCGTCTTGATGTTCAGGACGCCGCTCCCGTACGAGACCTCGGTCTGCTCGGCGGCCCGCACGTCCTGGTCCTTCTTCGCCTCGCGGGGCCGCACCTCGACGACGGTGTCGGCGCGGTCGCCCGCGGTGAACTGGATGGAACCGGCGTCCACACGCGCCGTGACCGAGATGGCTTCAGGAGTGTCGAAAGTAGGCATGGCTGTTCCGTCCTCTGGCTCTTCGGGGCGCCCCCGCTGGAGGGACGTGATGGGTGGAGTGGTTTACCGCGGTAAACCGGGGGGGGGGCGGGATAGCGGCTAGCGCACCCAGCCGGCGAAGCTCTGTCCGATGTTCTGCGTCTTCTCTGCCGTACGCGGCTGACCGCCGCCGTCGACCTCCGCCGAAACGGCCCTGACCAGCCACGCGTTGACCGAAAGGCCCTCGCGGCTCGCGGCCTCCTCGGCGCGGGCCTTGAGGTGGGCGGGCAGCCGCAGATTGACGCGGGCCGTGCCGCCCTCTTCGCCATCGGCGGGGGCCGGTGCCTTGAACATGTCGACGGGCATGGCCGGCTCCGCGACATCGCCGCCGCCGGGCGGCAGCGTCACCACGAAGTCGGGATCCAGGCCGTGCAGCCGTACGTCGACCGAGCCCGGCGCGAGCTCGCTGGTGATCTCGCCCATCGCCGCCGAGAGCACACTGAGCAGCGTCAGGCGGGTCGCCGACTCCAGCGGAGCGGTCAGCCTTTCGGCCAGCTCGCGGGCATCGTCCCCGCCGGCTTCGGCGGCCACCGCAAGCTCACGGCGGAGAGTGTCGACATACGGGGTGAGGTCCATGACGTCATCATGGCACCACAATGGCGCCATACGCAAGCCTGAATGGCGTCGAAGTGGGGGTGAATGTGGCGGCAGCCTTTCTACCTGCGGAAACGCCGATCGGCGCCCCGATCGGCGATGGCACCGAACAAGCCCTTACAGCCCTGGAGAAGCAGCATGGCGCCAAGTGACGCCACGTGGCATCACTTGGCGCCATGTGGCACCGCAGCTACTCGCCCCCCACAGGGCAGCGCACCCGCCCCCGCGCGCTCGCTGGTTCGCTGGCTCGCTCGCGGGCGCGCTTCCTCAACTCCCCAGAACGTTGAGAGCCCTGTCGAAGGCGGAGTCCTTCCCCTTCTCGAACTCCTCCTCGGTGAAGACCGGCTCGGTGAGGTGCGGCGGAATGCCAGGGCCGTCGAAGGTCCTGCCCGAGCGGGTCAGGAACTCCTCGTTCGGCAGCCCGACGACCATGCCGTTGGGCAGCTTGCGCGCCATGACGTCCGAGAAGACGCCCTGCGTGGGCTGCCCGATCCGGACCGTCCTGCCGGGCCGGTCCATCAGGGCCTGCGTGAAGGTCTCCCCCGCGCTGACGGTCGACCCGCCGGTCAGCACGGCGACCGGCCCCGTGTAGCGGGGGTCCTTGGCGGGCGTGACGTACACGGGCTCGGGGCGGGTGTGCCGGGTGGGGTCGGCGGGGTCGTTGCGGGCCCGCTTGGAGTAGGCGAGGTAAGGGGCGTCGGTGAGGCGCTCGGCGATGTGGATGCCGAGGGCGTCGGAGCCTCCGCCGTTGATCCGCAGGTCGATGATCAGGCCCTTCAAACGCCGGGTGCGGTCCTGGCCGAGGATCGTCTCCAGCGCCCGGTCCAGCTCGGCCAGCTGGGCGGCGTACGAGGTGTCGTCGCCCGCGTATCCGCCGAAGCCGGTGATCCGCAGATAGCCCTTGCCGCCGGGGAGGTCGGCGTAGGTGATCCGCCCGGCGGCGAAGTCCTGGAGGTTCCGCGCGTTCTTGAGGTCGCGCGCCACGATGAACTTCTTGACCTTGGTGTCCAACGCCTCGGTGGGCATGGCGGTGCCGGGCCGGACCTGCCCGAAGCGGCGGTCGCCGTCCTGCACGACCACATGGGCGTCGTAGAGCGGCCTGGCCATCTCCCGGAAGATGGCGAACAGTTCGTCCCTGGTGGTCTTCGCGTGGACCCGGGGCCGGTACTGGTCTCGTACGGCGTGCCAGTCGATGCCCTTGGCGGCGAAGAAGGGGTAGTTCTCCTCGAAGGACTGCCAGAAGACGTCGAAGGCGGCGCGCGGCCCCCGGGGAGCCGGCCGCGTACACGCGTCGGGCAACTCCGCGATCCTGCGCAGGTTCCGGGACCCGACGGAGCCGTCCGCCCGCATGGACGCGCGGTCCCCGCCTGCCCGGGCGCGCACGGTGAGGACGGTGCCGTCGGGCGTGGTGTAGATGCCGGGCCCGGTCCGCCGGGCGGAGTCGCCCTTGAGGCAGCTGACGGAGGTGGTCTGGTACTCCTGGAGCTGCCCGTCGCGGATGGACAGCACGGTGCCGTAGCCGTCCACGCGCCAGATTCCGTCGGCGGCGGGCTGCTTGGCGGTGGCGGGCTGTTTGGCGGCCGTGCGCTGCTTGGAGGAGGCCGACGCGGCGGAGGCAGACGCGGCTCCCCCGGCGAGCGCCAGCGTGACGACAACGGCGGTGGCAGTGGCAGTGGCGACGGCGGTGGCAGCGGCGACAGGGCGCACGATTCACTCTCTCGGCAGGCGACTTGCGGGGCCGACCCCACGGTCGCCGAAACCCCGGCGCCCGACCATCCGGCTGCCCGGCCGATAGGGGTGGGGCTAGCACCCCATGGGACTAGCACCCCAACCACCCGCCCCCCCACGCAACTACGCAGCCGGCCACATGCTCGATCATGGACGGATGACTGCCTTCTACCACGTGTGCTTCGTGACCCCGGACATCGAGCAGGCGATGCGGGACTTGCGGCGTTCGGCCGGGGTCGAGTGGAGCGACCCGGTGGCCGACCGGCTCGGTGAGTGGGACTACCGCATCGCCTTCACCACAGGCGGCCCGCCCTTCATCGAGCTCATCGAGGGCCCGCCGGGCAGCCCCTGGGACGCGTCGCGGGGCGCCAGGTTCGACCACATCGGCTTCTGGACCAGCGATGTACGACAAGGCTCCCGGCGCCTGGAGGACGAGGGCATGCCCCTGGACTTCTCCGGCTGCCCCTACGGCCGGCCGTTCGCCTACCACCAACTGGACAGCATCGGCGCACGCATCGAACTCGTCGACATCGGCCGGCAAGCCGCCTTCCTCAGCAAGTGGCATCCGGAAGGCCGACCGATGCCCGCCATCGACGAGACCCCCGGAACCTAGGCTGACCTGCATGGACATCCGGGGCATTGACCCCCGTGACACCACGTGGGAACTGGACCACGCCCAATACCGCGTCTACTTCTGGGACGTGCCGGCCGCGACGGCGCACACGTACGAAGTCCTGGAGACAGTCGACATCGCAGAACTCCTGGCGTGGGCGCCGGATTACGCGGCCGACCGCGGATGGTCGTACACCATCTACGCGGCGGTCAGCGACGGCGGCAGACCGGGCCTCATCCGTCTCGCCGGTGTCCCGGGGGACCCGTTCGCCGACGCGTGATGCCGGCTCGGGGAGCTTGATGAGCCCCCGCCCCGCTCGGGACAGGGCAAGGGCTCGCCCCGCACCTGCCCGGGCCCGCCGCCGGGATGCGACACACCACCCCTACGGAGCAGCCGGCATATGAGCCGATGAAGCCGTCGCGTTACTTCCGCCTGCCTCCGCCTACTTCGGGTCCGCTGCCCTCGCGTCCGGCTTCCAGTCCTGTACGAGGAGTCCGAGCAGCACCTCGTCCAGGAACTCCCCCATCACCCAGGCCGAGGAACGCAGCAGACCCTCGCGGACGAAGCCGTTGCGCTCGGCGGAGCGCAGCATCGCCGCGTTGTCCGACAGCGTCTCGATCTGCAGCCGGTGCAGGCCGCGCACGACGAACCCGTAGTGGCACAGCACCGCGACGACATCGGTGCCGTAGCCCTTGCCACGGGAGGACGGCAGCAGCCCGAGGCCTATGTGTGCGGACCGGCTGTGGTTGTCGATGCCCCACAGGTTCGCGGTGCCGATCAGCGTGCCGCCGTCCAGCTCCACCACGGAGAACGGGACGCGCCCCGGCTCCGGGTCGTCCGCCGAGAGCCGTGAGTCCTTCGCGCCGGGTGTGACCGGCCGCCACGGCTGGGCTTCGGAGCGCGAGGCGTTGACCACGTCGTCGTAGAGCTCGGCCCGCAGGATCGGGATGTCTTCCTCGTGCCGGGCCCTGAGCCCAACCTTGTCGCCCTTCAGCATGCGAGCTTCCTATCCGAGGCGCGGACCGACGGCAATCGAATAAGCGAGCGCCGTGCGGTGGCGGGCAAGGACAAGCGCAGGCAGAGACTAGAGCGGCGCAAGGAGCATGAGGACCTCATCGCGGTCGTCGCCAGGAGCGAGGCGCAGCGCACCGGGCCAGCGGCCGACTTCCTTCCAGCCGAGTCGCCCGTAGAACTCCTCGAGCCCCGCGCCGCCACGAGCGGCGAGATGAAGCTGCTCCAGGCCCATCTCGTCGCGGGCGACCGAACGAACCTCCTCCATCAGGGCCGCCCCGAAGCCCCTCCCCCGCACCGCGGGCCGTGTCTGGACGTGGTGGAGCGTGCCCCAGTGCCCGATGAGCTCGTACGGATCACGCCGTACGTTCAGCCAGCCGACAAGCTCCCCGCCCGCCCTGGCAACGAGCAGACGGCTGGCCCCGGGCGCCAGCGCCCCCACGATCCTGTCGACCGCCGGAGCCACCTGCCCCTCATCGACGGGCGGAAAGGGAAACCCCGCCGCTCCCCCGGCATTGGTGACCTCGACCCAACACTCGACAAGCTCCCGCCGCAGTCGCGCCGTAACCTGCTCAGGCGCCGTGAACTGCAAAAGACCGAGCCCGCTGTCACTCATCCGGGGATCCTCGCACGAGCCGGGCGACGCCCCACGGCCGACGGCGACCCGTAGTACAACGCCGCGCGACCCCGGCCCGTACCGCAGCGCCCCCCGTCAGCTGGCCTGGGCGATAGGCATGATCATCACAGTGGCCAGGCGGCCAGCAAGTCGCCGGGCCCGTAGGCGGCATCGAGCCCTGACACTAACGTCGATGTTACTAACATCAACGTTAGTATTTCCGGTCCTCTCAGTGTCTCGAAACACCCGCACCGCCCTACCGGCAATTGTCTCGGGAACCGGCGATTCCACCCGCATGCCTTCCGCCCGCAGTCTTGTCATGCCAACGTCAGGTGGGAGCGCTCCCAAAGACCGTCCCTCTCCAAGGCAAAGGCAAAGGCACAGGAAGGAGCCCCGTGAGATTTCGCAGAAGACTCCGAACCGCGCGAGCCGTCCTCGCGACGGCCACTGCCACGGCCACCGTCGCCGCGGCGATACTGATCGGCTCTGCCGAGCCACCGACCACCACCGCACCGACAGCCGCAGTCGCGGCCGACACCAGCACCGGCTCCAGCACCAGCACCAGCACCGACAAGGACTGGCTACACACCAAGGGCAACCAGATCGTCGACGAGGACGGCAACAAGGTGCGGCTCACCGGCACCAACTGGTTCGGGTTCAACGCGACCGAGCGGGTCTTCCATGGCCTGTGGTCCGCGAACATCACCGATATCACCAAGTCGATGGCGCAGCGCGGCATCAACATCGTCCGGGTGCCCATCTCCACGCAGCTGCTCCTCGAGTGGAAGAACGGCAAGGCGGCCGTCCCCAGCGCCGTCAACGCCTGGGCCAACCCGGAGCTGAAGGACCTCACCACCCTGGAGGTCTTCGACCGCTGGCTCGACCTGTGCGAGCGGTACGGCATCAAGGTGATGCTGGACGTGCACAGCGCGGAGGCGGACAACTCCGGCCACATCTACCCGGTGTGGTGGAAGGGCGAGATCACCACCGAGCAGTTCCACGCCGCCTGGGAATGGGTCACCGCCCGCTACAAGGACAACGACACGCTCGTCGCGATGGACATCAAGAACGAGCCGCACGGCAAGCACACCGACAGTCCGCGCGCCAAGTGGGACGGCTCGACCGACCAGGACAACTTCAAGTACGCCTGCGAGACCGCGGGCAAGCGCATCCTGGCCGTCAACCCCCACGTCCTGGTGCTGTGCGAGGGCATCGAGATCTACCCCAGGGCGGGCAAGTCCTGGTCGTCCAAGAACGAGGCGGATTACCACTTCAACTGGTGGGGCGGAAACCTCCGCGGCGCCAGGGAACACCCGGTGGACCTGGGCGCGAACAGCGACCAGCTCGTCTACTCCCCGCACGACTACGGCCCGCTGGTCTACCAGCAGCCCTGGTTCCAGGGCGACTGGAACCGCACCACGCTCGAACGCGACGTATGGGACCCCAACTGGCTCTACCTCCACAAGGAGAACAAGGCACCGCTGCTCATCGGCGAGTGGGGCGGCTTCCTCGACAACGGCCCCAACCAGAAGTGGATGACGGCACTGCGCGACCTCATCGTCGAGAACGGACTCCACCAGACCTTCTGGTGCCTCAACCCCAACTCCGGTGACACCGGCGGCCTCCTCCTCCACGACTGGAAGACCTGGGACGAGGCGAAGTACGCCCTGCTGAAGCCGGCCCTGTGGCAGAGCGGCGGCAAGTTCGTCGGCCTCGACCACCAGGTCAGGCTCGGCGGCGCCGACAGCACCACCGGCATCAGCCTGGCAGACCTCTACGGCGGCTGAACCCCTCGGCTTCGGCGGCTGCCGCTCGGCTCCGGCAGCTAGGGAGCTTCCGCCGTACTGCCCCGGACGATCAGCTGGGTCGCCAGTTCCAGACGCAGATGCTCGGCGGGCTCACCGTCGATGATGCGCAGCAGTGTGTTCGCCGCCATGGCCGCCATGTCGAGCAGCGGCTGCCGGACGGTGGTGAGAGGAGGGTGGGTCCAGCGTGCCACCGGCAGGTCGTCGAAGCCGACGACGCTGACCTGCTCCGGAATGGCGTAGCCGCGTGCGCGCAGGACCTCGAAGGCACCAAGGGCCTGGAGATCGCTGGCAGCGAAGACCGCGGTGGGCGGCTCCAGCCCCCGCTGCTGCGCAAGGTCGAGGAGCCGGGCCATCTCCCGCCTCCCGGAGTCGTCGTTGAACTCCCCGTTGGGCGTCCAGCCTTCCGGCACGGGGAGTTCCGCCTGTTCCATCGTCGCCCGGAAGCCGTCGGCGCGGGCCCTGCTGCACAGCACCTGGCGCGGGCCCGCAAGGTGCGCGATGCGGGTGTGGCCCAGCTCGATGAGGTGCTCGGTGGCGCTGACCGCGCCGGCCCAGTTGGTGGCCCCCACGGTGGGGACGAGCGCGTCGACGCTGCCGACCGGGTCCACGAGTACGAAGGGAACGTCCATGGCGGTCAGTCGCCGTCGCTGCTGAGGCGTGAGGTCGGAGACGACCAGAATGGCTCCGTTGCTGCGCCGGGCCGCCATCTGGTCGATCCACTCGCGGGTGTCGGAGCTGCGGCCGTGCACCGCGGAGAGGACCACGCTGGCACCCGCGGCGTGCAGCACCTCGTCGACGCCGCGGATGATCTCGATTGACCAGAGGCTGTCGAGTTCGTTGAGGACCAGGTCGATGACGGCACCGCGGCGCCGTGCCGGGCGGCGCTGGTATCCGAGGCGGTCGATGACCGACTCGACGCGGTCCTTGGTGTCCGTGGACACGTCGGAGCGTCCGTTGAGGACCTTGGAGACCGTGGAGACGGAGACACCGGCCGCGGACGCGATCGTGCTCAGGGTGACTCTGCCCGTGTCCTGCGGGCTCTCCGCGTTCTCCGCCGTCATCCGTGCCGTCCGTCCGGTCAAGTGGTGGGTACTGTGCCTCGCTGGGGAGACTCTCACTGGGGAGAGTAACGGCTGGCCGCGGTGCGCCCCGCGCCCCCGTACTCATGGCCGTTCACCGGGATCAGAGGCCGTTTCGCGGTCCTCGGTTTCGTGGTCCTCGGATTCCATGTACTCGACTTCCCGGTACTCGGCCCAGTCGAAGTCGGCCGTCATGCCCGCGCCGGTGAGGTCCTGGGCGCACAGTCCGGCGAAGGCCCCGGTGAAGCCCCATGCCGTGAAGTGCCCGGTCGCCGGATCGCCCTGCGTGGCGCTCTCGTCGGAGAGCCGGGTGACGTCGAGCTCCGGGCCGACCGGCTGCCACGCGGTGCCCGGCGTGGTGCCCGGCGTCGTGTCCTGCACGGTGCCCGGCGTCGTGTCCTGCACGGTGCCTGGCGTGGTGTCCTGCGCGGCGCGCCAGAAGAAGTTGCCCCGCGCCTCGCGGACAGCGAGCCGCAATTCGAGCGGGCCGTCGGGGACGGTGACCGGCGCGGTCGGTTCGGAGTACTCGCCGTGCGCGCAGACGCCGACCCTCAGTACGCGGCCCAGTTCCTCGTCCCACGTCAGGTGCAGGTAGTGCCACAGGCCGGAGTTGTAGTAGTGGACGATGCCGGCCATCTGGAGCGGTGATCGCGGTTCTGCGGCCAGGTGCGCGGCGAAGTCGAAGCGCAGGGACTGCTGTCTGCGAGCCACGAGGCTCTGTCCGTGGGTGGAGCCCGGTGACTGGCCTCCGCGCAGCCGCAGGTGCCCCGGTCGCTCGGTGAGAGTGAGCCAGGATGGCCCCGGATGCCGGCGCAGGGTCGACCAGGGCGTGGCAAGCTCCGCCCGGTCGAAGTCGTCGCGGGCGGGCGGGCGGACGACAGGTGCGGGCGGAAGGCGCGGGCCGCGCACGGTGGTTCGCGGCACGGCGTCGTCCCGGTCCCCGGCGGGCCGCCCTCCCCCAGGCCACCCTCCCCCGAGCCGCCCTCCCCCGAGCCGTGGCCAGCCCTCCGCGGTCCATTCGACGCGCTGGAGTGCGGTCTCCCTGCCCAGTACGCAGGGGCCGAGGGGGCTGAGAGGCCGGGCCATGAGGTGGGCGAGGTACCACTCGCCGCCCGGCGTCTCCACCAGGCTGCCGTGGCCGGCCTTCTGCAGTGCCAGTCCCTCCTGACCTGCCGAGGTGAGGACCGGTCCTGCCGGGTCAGCTTCGTAGGGCCCGGTGATCCTTCTGCTGCGCGCCACGGTGACGGCGTGCCCCCAGGAGGTGCCGCCCTCCGCCGTCACCAGGTAGTACCAGCCGTCGCGCCGGTAGAGGTGCGGGCCTTCTGTGTGTGCGAGGCGGGTGCCCCCGAATATCCGGTGGGCCGGGCCGGTGACTCGGCGCTCGGCGCGGTCCCATTCCTGGAGCAGGATCCCGGCGAAGGGATGCCGGCCGGGCCGGTGGTCCCACTGCATCCACAGCGCCCAGCTGCGTCCGTCGCCGTCCGGTCCGTCGTCGTGGAAGAGGGAGGGGTCGAACCCGTGGGAGGGAAAGGGGGCGGGATCGGACCAGGGCCCGTCGAGGGCGGGCGCGGTGGTGACCCGGTTGTGTACGTCCTTGAAGGCTCCGGAGAGATTGGTGACGTCGCTGTAGACGAGGTGGAACAGCCCGTCGGCGTACGACAGACAGGGTGCCCACACGCCTCCGGAGTCGGGCCGACCGCTGAGCTCGATGAGGCGCTGCTCGCGCAGCACGCCGCCGAGCGGGGTCCAGTTGACCAGGTCGCGTGAGTGGTGGACGCAGACGCCCGGCAGCCATTCGAAGGTGGAGGTGGCGATGTAGTAGTCCTCGCCGACGCGCAGGATGGAGGGGTCCGGGTGGAATCCGGGCAGCACCGGATTGACGATGGTCGCCGCATACGTCGTGTCGGTGGTCGGCTCGGCGGGCGCGGACTTTCGACGGCCGGTCAGGTCCCGGCTCTGGTCCTGGTTCTGGATCTGTTCCTGGTTCTGGACGGAGGGCAGGGTGCTCATGGGACTCCGTAACGTGGGGGCGGTCAGCCCTTGACGGCGCCGGCCATCACGCCGGAGACGATCCGGCGGGCCAGGACGGTGAAGACGACGAGCACGGGCAGCACCGACACCACGACGCCGGACAGCATCAGGGTGTAGTCGGTGTAGTAACCGGCGGCGAGCTGGTTGAGGGCGATCTGCACCGTGCCGTTCTCCGGGGGCAGGGCGATCAGCGGCCAGAAGTAGTCGTTCCAGGCGAACATGAACGTGAACATGCCGAGCACGGTCGCCGTGGTGCGCACACCGGGGACGACGACGTGCCAGTAGGTGCGCAGCAGCCCCGCCCCGTCCATGCGGGCGGCCTCGATGAGTTCGTCGGGGATGTTCTCCTCGACGGCCTGCCGCATCCAGAACACCCCGATGGCGGAGACGAGGGCGGGCACGATCAGCGCGGAGAGTTTGCCGTACATGCCCATGTCCGTGACGAGCATGTAGAGCGGGATGATGCCGAGCTGCGTGGGCACCATCACCGTGATCACGACACAGACGAGCAGCGGATTACGGCCCCGGAAGCGGAGTTTGGCGAAGGCGAAACCCGCGAGTGAGGACAGCAGCACGTTGGAGACGGCGGTCGTGGAGGCCACGATCAGCGAGTTGCCGAGGGCCTGCCAGAAGGCGGAGAGCTCGAAGACGCGCTGGATGTTCTCGATCAGGTGGCCGCCGGGGACCAGTGGAGGCGTGGATCCGGCGAGTACGGAGTTGTCGCTGTGCGAAGCGACGACGAAGCTCCAGTACAGGGGGAAGACGGACGCGGCGGTGATCACCGCGAGCAGGGCGTAGGCGAAAGGGCCCGCCCTGTCGAGCCTTCCGGGTCCGCGGCGCGGGACGGTGCGGAGCTTGAGGCGTCCGCGGTTTTCGCGGGCGGCGGGCGGCCGGGCGGGTGCGGTGACGGCCATGTCGGTTCCTCTGTGGTTCCTCTGTGGTTCCTCCGTGGGCGGAGGGAAGGCGGACGTCGGTCGGGGGCCGGGGGGCGGGTCAGCTGCGCTCGGCACGGCGTGCGAGCAGGAAATTCACCGCCGCGACCACCGCGATGACCAGGAAGAGCACCCAGGAGACGGCTGACGCGTAACCGGCGTCGTTGTTGATGAAGCCGTACTTGTAGAGCATCAGCGTGAGCGTCTGGAACTGGTGCTCGGCCCCGCCTTCGGCGTTGCCCTGCTGGTCGAACAGAAAGGGCTCGGCGAAGAGCTGGAGGCCGCCGATGGTCGAGATCACCACGGTGAAGACGATGGTCGGCCGGATCGCCGGGAGGGTGACCTTGCGGAACGTCAGGAAGCGCGATGCCCCGTCGATCTGGGCGGACTCGTACAGGTCGCGTGGCACCGCCTGCATGGCGGCCAGGAAGATGAGCGCGTTGTAGCCGGTCCACCGCCACATCACCATGAAGCTGATGGCGAGGTGTGAACTCCACGTCTCCGCGGTCCAGTCGACCGGGTCGTCGATGACCCCGATGCCTTCAAGGGCCCAGTTCACGATGCCGAAGTCCCGGCCGAAGAGCTGGGAGAAGACGAGGGCGACAGCGACCACCGAGACGTACTGCGGCACGAGCACCAGCGCCCGCCATACGCTGCGTGCCCGCAGATGCCGGTCGAGCAGCCAGGCGAGCCCCAGTGCCGCAAGGAGCTGCGGAACGGTGGAGAGCACGAAGATGCTGAGGGTGTTGAACGTGGCCGTGTAGAAGTCGGAGTCGTCAAGCAGGCGGGTGAAGTTGTCCAGGCCGACCCACCGCCCCTGACCGGCGAGGCGGTCCCAGTCGTGCAGGGAGACCCAGAAGGTCTGGAGCAGGGGGTAGAGGCCGAAGACACCGAAGACGACGAAGAAGGGTGCGATGAAGAGGTAGGGCAGCAGATGCCGTTCCGGGCGCAGCCGCGACGGACGGCGTTCACCGCGCTCCCCGTGCACACGGCGTTCGCGGCGTTCGCGGCCGGGCAAGGGGCGGGTCTGGACCGCCATGCTGATTCTCCGTAGGAGTAGGGGGCGGAAGAGAAGGGCTGGGCAAGGGCCGAGGAGGGAATGCCGGGCGACGACCGGGGCATGGGAGGCTGCGCCGCCCGGCTCGGCCGGCCGGAGGGCTCTCCCCGAACCGACCAGCTGGGTCAGCCGGGAGCTACCCCTGAACCGACCGACTCGACATCAGCGAAGGTTCTTGTCCGCCTCGTCGAGAGCCTTGTCCCACGCCTCATCCGGATCCGCCTTGCCCTGCTCGACCAGCTGGAGGGCATTGCCGAACGGGATGCGGGCCTGCTGGTCCTTGGTGCCGCGGTAGTTGGGCTTGAGGGACTTCGCGGAGGCCGCGTAGAGCTTGCCGGTCGGCGCGCCGTTGAAGTACGGCTGCTCCGTGCCCTTGACCTGCGGGTCGTCGAGGACCGGAACGAGGGAGGGCAGCGCTCCGACCGGTCCGGTGAAGATCTTCTTCTGCGAGGCGGCCGAGGTGAGGAAGTCGGCCAGCTCGGCGGCTTCCTTCACGTGCTTGCTCTGCTTGGGAACGGTGAGGAACGAGCCGCCCCAGTTCCCGCCCCCGCCCGGCACCGCGGCGATGTCCCACTTGCCTGCGTTGGCCTCCCCCGCGGCCGTCTTGATCTGGCCGGTCATCCACGCGGGGCAGGTCATGGTGGCCATGCGGCCGAGCTTGATGCCCGCGTTCCACTGCTGGCTGAAGGGCTGGAGGTTGGCGGACTGCTTGTCGCCTGTGGCCTTCGCCGTCGCCATGAAGAAGTCACGGACCTTGGGGTTGCTGTCCCCGATGTACTTGTCCTCGGCGTCGAAGAACCCGAACTCGGTCTGGTTCATCATCGCGGTGAAGATGTTGCCCGAACTGTCGAACCACGCCTTGTCCTTCACCTTGGACCGGAACTTCTCGCCCGTGGCGAAGTAGTCCTCCCAGGTGGGCCAGAGCTTGCCGACCTTGGTGCGGTCGGTGGGCAGACCGGCCTTCGCGAACAGGTCCTTGCGGTAGCAGATGGCGAGGCTGCCGACATCGGTGCCGTATCCCATGACGAAGTCGGACGTCCCGAGCGTCCCCTGCTCCCACTTCCAGCCCAGGTACTCGCCCTGGCGGTCCATGGCTCCGTGGTCGGCGAGGTTGGTGAACTTGTCCTTCACGGCACGGAACTTCGGGAGGTAGCCCTCCTCGATCGCGACGACGTCGGCGGCCCCGCTGCCGGAGGCGATCTGGGTGGACAGCTGGTTGTGGTGCTGGTCGAACTGCGAGATGCGTTCCTTGACGACGATGTCGGGGTGGGTGCGCTCGTACTCCTTGATCAGGGGCTTGTAGCCGAAGTCGCTGAAGGTGGCGACCGTCAGGGTGATCTTCCCGTCAGCCGCTCCGGAGCCTGAGCCGCAGGCGGGAAGGGCGATGAGCGCCGTGGCGGCGGCGAGCGCGACGGTGATTCTGCGGGCACGCGTACGGCCCATGGTGATCCTCCGGAAGAGGGGCGGGATGGAGTGGCATAAAGGTCGCCGCCAACGAAAACCCTG
Source organism: Streptomyces sp. NPDC059900 (assembly GCF_050270335.1). Taxonomy (NCBI): domain Bacteria; kingdom Bacillati; phylum Actinomycetota; class Actinomycetes; order Kitasatosporales; family Streptomycetaceae; genus Streptomyces; species Streptomyces sp. NPDC059900. Next base: position 6,649 of record NZ_JBNNJZ010000027.1, on the reverse strand, counting down.
TCAAGAGTTTCGCGAAAACTCCCGCTCGATTGGCAGCCCCGTATCGCAAAGGTCCGCACGCTCACCGGCGTGAAGCCGACAACCAAGCCCGAGAACAGCGAATATGGGCCCAGCAGCTCGCGCGACAGCCCCGCAACGGCCAGATCATTCGCAATTCGTCCGCCTCAGTTTCGTAGCAGCAACGCGCCGACCTGTAGAGACTTACGAAACTTTCGCAGCGCCTTGACCGGTCATGTCCAGGACAGGAACATGCGACCGCCACCAGCACAGCGCCCGGTGGCCCCACTCCACCCGGCCGTCCGAATCGGAGGCACCCGCCATGTCCTTCCTGCGACCGCACAGATCCGTCCCACGGGCGGTGGGAGCGGGGGTCGCCGCCCTGGCCGCCCTGCTCGCGCTCACCGGTGTCTCCTCCACGGCCAAGGCCGCCGCCCCCGCCGGCCGGGGCGTCCCGGCCGACGGCAAGGTCATGCTGGTGATGGGCCAGGACAGCGACACCCTGTCCGACTACCGCAGCGCCGTCCTGGACAAGGCGTCACTCGACGCACCCGCACCGGGCGGCGTGACCCTGTACACCAACCTCGTCCTCGGGGGCTCCCCCGAACCGCTGGCCGGCATGACCGGACCGGCGAACTGGGGCGCGGGAACCGTCGACTTCGCCCGGACGATGCGGGAGTACCCCGACGCCACCGTCGCCGTCGGTCTCTACCTCTCCGACGCCACCTCCGGCTGCAACAACCAGCCGCTGCGCGCCATCATCGGCCGCAACGACTCAGACGTCACCGCCGGGAATCCGAGCCTGATCACGCGGTACCGCGACAAGGTCGACGACATGATCAACCGGTTCAAGGGCTACGACCGGGACATCCTGCTGCGCATCGGCTACGAGTTCGACGGCCCGTGGAACTGCTACAACTCGGATTACTACAAAGAGGCTTTCCGCTACATCAAGGGCCGCATCGACGCCCTCGGCGCCACCCGTGTCGCCACCGTCTGGCAGAGCGCCGCCTGGCCGGTGAACACCCACCCCGATCACCCCGAGTGGAACTACATCGTCACCGACCCCGGCCACCTGAACGACTGGTATCCGGGCGACCAGTACGTCGACTGGGTGGGCCTGTCCTCCTTCTACAACTCCCGCTCCGTGCAGAGCCAGTGGGGCTGCGGATCGTACGACACCGACCCCGTCGGCCAGCAGAACCGCATCCTCGACTTCGCCCGCTCCCACGGCAAACCGGCCATGGTCTCCGAGGCCGCACCGCAAGGGGCCCGCACGGGAGCGAAGACCAGCAGCTGCATCTTCCGCAACAACCCCGCGGCCTCGAGCGGCCAGGCCATCTGGGACGGCTGGCACGCGGGCTACTTCGACTGGGTGACCCGCAACAAGGACGTCATCCGCGCGGCCGCGTACATCAACACCAACTGGGACGCCCAGACCCAGTGGCAGTGCGCGCCGGGCGCACAGGCGGGCGGCCCCGGCTGCGCGAACGGCAACTGGGGCGACTCCCGCGTCCAGGCCGACCCCACGGTGCAGGCCAACTTCCTGGCCGAGATCAAGAAACCCATATGGACGAACGGCGCTGCGGGCCCGGCACCCACGCCGACCCCGACCCCGACTCCCACCCCCACTCCCACGCCGACTCCGACCGACCCGCCCGGAGACACCGCCAAGTTCGACCACGGTGTCAGCGGCAGTGCGAACACCACGATCTGGTTCGCACCCAAGGGGTACGACCTGACGTTCGTCACCGTGCAGTACCGCGTCAACGGCGGCTCGCCGCAGAACCACTTCCTGGTCCGGGACAAGGCCGGCGACCGCTGGGAACTGCCCGTGTCCGTGCAGGCCGGCGCCAAGCTCACGTACTCCTTCAACTACCAGCCCAGCACACAGACGAGCCAGATCAGCACGCCGACGTACACATGGACCGCGCCCTGACGGGTGGTCCGCGACCGACGGGTGGCCCGGGCCCGGCCCGGGTCGTCCGTACCCATCGGTCTACGTCCACGCGCCCGACGCGCAGCAGAGGAGACACCGTGCCGAACCTCAGACACCTGACCACCGCTCTGGGCGCCCTCACCGCCGCCGCGCTGCTGCTGTCAGGCACCGCGCACGCCCAACCGGACCCGGCGCCCGCCCGGCCCGCCACCGCCGACCATCGCGGTACGGGCGCGGCTGCCGCCGCTCCCGAGCTGCTCCTCGGGCAGTCCACCCGGGGCGCCTGGGACGACTTCCAGACCTTCGGAGAGAACTCCGACGGCGGTTCCGTCTACTTCGAACTGCGCTCCGGTGACTGGGTCAACTCCGGCCACCGCGACTACGCCGAGTTCCTCGCCTCCCGAGGCAAGACCGTCCAGATCGGCATCAGCTGGAAGGACAAGCCGCCGGGCTTCGAGGGCGGCGACGAGAACGCGAAAGCCGCCCGTTCCCGCGCCGTCACGGCCGAGATCGCCGCCGGGGGCCACACCGCCTCCCTGAACAAGCTCCTGGCCTTCACCAACGCCCACCCCACGGCCCGCTTCAAACTCCGCCTCGACTACGAGGTCAGCAGCCACTACCACTGCACCGACGCCACCTGCTCCTCGTACAAGAACGCCTTCAACCGACTCGCCTCGTACCTCGACGGCCGCTCCACCGCACACAACCTCGACTTCGTCTTCCACCCGGTGCGCGGCGAATTCGAGGCCATGTACCCGGGGGACGCCTCGGTCGACTGGATGGGCGTCTCCGTCTTCGCTCACGAGCTGTGCATGCCGATCTACGACCGCGGCTACCTCTACAACGGAACCCCGCCGCAGAACTACGACGTCGCCGCGCTCCAGTGCCGCAACGCTTACATCGGCACCGACGCGCACGGGAACCCGGCCGCCGTGTGGCGCAACTTCGACCACGACGGCAATGTGCTGAAGCTGGTGAAGTTCGCCAAGGACCACGGCAAGCCGGTCGTGCTCTCCGAAGCGGGGATGATGAACTTCACCGCCGACGGCGGCAGCACCGACGGTCTGGAGCAGCAGCGCGGCGCCGAATGGACCCGCAGGCTCTTCTCCCTGATGAACTACCAGGGACCGATCCCCAACCTGCCCGGCACCCACGACCTGCGCGGAGTGATCCGTTCCGTGGTCTACATCAACCTCGACTTCCGGTACGGCTGGGACGGCGTGAACGACGGCAGCTTCGACTTCCCCCCGGACACGACCTGGTTCGTCGACGGCCGCCTGTCCCGCTACGGAGCAGCGAAGACGTCCTTCTGCCAGGGGCTCGCCTCGGCCGGTTTCACGGCGCGGTGCCGCTCATGACCGCTTGCCGTTGTCGTCGCAGGGCAAGTCAGCGGCCTCGTGGTGAGCGAGGAAGTCGCGGGTGGCCTGCCGTTCGACCTCTGTGATCGCGGTGGGGTCGACGCTGGTGATGCCGCCGAAGGGCCGGTCCACGTCCCGGATGATGCACAGCGTCACCGTGAGGAGAGCGGTGATCACGGTGAGCACGATGAGCTGGCCGCGGTTGTTCCTGCGGGGCAGGCAGACGGCGAGCGCCACGACGGTGATGACCAGGGTGGCGAGCAGGAACCAGAAGATGGCGTTGGGGATGCTGGGGGTGGCCTGTGTGAGGCGTTCCTCGCGTTCGTCGGAACGCTTGTTGTCAGCGGCGACCAGCATGCCGAAGACGGGCTTGCCCTCCAGGTCGCGGAAGGAGCGGCGGACGTCGGTCGACCACACGCTGGGTGCGGTCGACCCGTTGCCGTCGGCCATGGCGGGCCACTCCTGGGTGCGGACCGCGCGTGCGTAGCAGACGGCGTCCGCCTGGATGCGCTCGCGCTGTGCCGCAGGCGCGTACTCGCTGATCTCGGTGAGCTGGTCCAGCGCGCGGGCCTCCCCGCGCGAGGCGACCTCGGCCTTGCCGTAGGAGCCGGATGCGGTGACCAGGACGAAGGCCAGCAGGAGCACGGTCAGCGTCAGCAGCGGTCCGACGAGGTCTTTCACCGCCATGCCGGAGTCGTCGTCCGACATCAGCCGGGGCCGCAGGAACCGGTTCGCCGCAAGCCCTGCGAGCAGTGCCAGTACGGCGACGACGATGACGAGGACCACGACAACCTCCTGAGTACGAGTCAGACCCCGTCCCTGCGAGAATCCGCCATGATCATGACCGGCTCCGCGGTGCCCGAAAACGCGCGGACGCCCACGCACCTCCGAACGAGCGAAGAGCTTGCGCCACAAGCCCTGCCGCTCCCCCGCCCGACCCCGGTTGCTCGAAAGTCGGTCGCTTCGGTCGCTGATATGAACCGGCAGTGGCTTCTGAGCTGCATCTTTCTGACAGCGACTCAAAGGTCTGCGACTCAGCGCTCTGCCAGGGACGCCTGGCGGACGGCGTGCACGCACAGGCGGGTGCCGTAGAGGTCGAGGGCGTCGTCGGGGTCCTCTGCGTAGTGCTCGGCGACCTCGGACCACTGGTCCCAGCTGTACAGGCGGGCGAGGCGACGGTCCGTGTCCGTACGCGTCGGGGTCTCGGGGGCGGACAGGGCGAGCCATTCCTGCCAGGCGGCGTTCGACCGGGGGTCTCCTGCCGCCGCCTGCGCGCTGTCGCGGGCGACGGTCTCGTGGGCCTCGCGGCGGAGGTGGGCCTGGATGTAGGCGGCGGGCCGGGAGGGGCGCCAGGTGAGGCACAGGCCGATGAGTTCGGCGGCGATCTCGTGCGCGCTCAGGCCACGGTCGAAGTAGGCCCGCAGGGAGAAAGCCAGCTTCCGGAGCGGCTCACGCTGCGTCCAGTTCACCAGGGCACGCACCGTGCGGGTCTGCAGGATCTCGCGGGCGACCTGGGCCGGTGAGCGCCGGGCGGCCTTGGCCTGGCCACCTGCCGATTCGTGGGACTGGGAGTTGCGCGGTTTGCGGCTCGCGCGCAGGCGCGGGGTGTATTTCAACCCCCCCGTCATCTCAGCCTTTCCCTTTTCCTCAACCAGAGTCAGGGAAGGGGGCTCACTGCCCTCGGACATCTGTTCCGGGGCGGACGGCTGGTGCACCACGATCCGTGCGTCGTACCCGGATCCCACGACCTCGTGACCCATCGCGTGGTCGTACGAGGGGGGAATCGCGGCTGCGTACACCGTGGCCGTCCCGGCGTACCCGCCGAGGCCCCTCGTACGGCGGATGTTCGTCTTCGTGCCGTGCACGGCCCAGACCAGGGCGCCGAGTTCGCGCAGCACGGCGATGTGGCGCTTGACCGTGGCCCTGGAGAGTTCGAGGCGGGCGACCGTGCCGTCCAGGCAGTACCGGACGTGGCCCGTGCTGTAGTCCATGCGCTTGGCGAGGTCTTCGGCGACGCGCAGGGTCGTGGCGTTGGCCCGGGGGTGGATGCCTGCGGAGAGAAGCCAACGGGTGGCCCGGAGCCAGCGGCGGGGACCGGTGCGCCGGGAGGCGGTGTGTGCGAGCTCCTGGGCGGCTCCGCGCACCGGCGGGGCGTCGCCACCGATGCGCTGCGGCTGAGTTCGTGACGGCTGAGGGACATGTGGCGGGGCTGTTTTGGACAACACCAAACCAGCCCTTGTGGCACTGGCGATGGCCGGCTCCTGCACAAGGAGAGGGAATGAGGCAATAAAGAACCGCAACTCGGCGCCGTTCAGGCGGCCTTGCCGAGCAGGGTGCGGATATTCAGTTGGAGAGGTGGCTGGTGCAGGTCCTCTCGTTCAGGGGGATGCGTAGATCGTGAGGTCAGTGGGGCCCGTCAGCGCCGCCTATGAGGAGGACTGGGAGGGCTGGCGCCGCCGTCGCGCCTTGAGCTGAGCTATGGCGTCGGGCAGCTCGGTCACCCACTGCCCGATGGGGATGCGGATGGCCACGCGCCCGCCGAGGTGCTTGAGGTCGAAGGCCGCGCGTTCCGCGGGGGTGGTGATGAGGTACACCGAGTCCTCTAGGACCCACAGGGACGTCTCGGGCGTGGTGTCGGCGTCGGACACTGCCTGACGTGCGGCTTCGACCGCCATGGACTGCCAGAGCTCGAGGTCCTGCCGGGCGCTGCGAGGGCGGCGCGTACCGGGCCAGACGATCTGGGACACGAACGCGTAGACGCGCAGGGCCACGACCGAGTCCTCGAAGTGCGGCTCCGTGAGGACGCCTTGGTCGCGGGCCCTCCAGGCCCAGGATTCGCTCAGGCCGGCAGCCGTGGCGACCGCACTGGTGCTGAGTTGTTCGCTGGTCAGCGACATTGCTCTGACTCTTCCGCTAAGTGTGCTGATCGTTCTCACACCCTAGCGCAGAACACCCCTCCATCTCTTCCGTCACTAGAGATGCGGCGTGTCTTCACTTCGGACATTTCCGTACGAGGGCCCGTAATTGAGCGGTCGTCAGTCTGACGGCCTAGCTGTAGTCATCTTGATCGTTCTAGTGTCACAGGCGTTGTGTGTTAGTTAGTTAGTTCGTTGGTTTGTTAGTTAGTGCGTAACAGCGTTGGTTATAGCGTTGCAGTGGATGCAACAGCCTACGTTGCGCTGTTCGTTGCAGCTGACGTTGCACGTCTCTGTAGTGCAGAGATGGCAGAAAAAAAGACGGTGGGGCCTGCACGCAACGTGCGTGCAGGCCCCACCCGAGGCGGGGTCAGAGTACAATATCACGCCCACTAAGGGGAGGTTAGCCGCCGGTCAGGCCGCTTGCACGGCCCCACGGA
>NZ_JBNNJZ010000026.1:0-39336 GCF_050270335.1 Streptomyces sp. NPDC059900 | reverse complement strand
GAGTCCGGGGGCCCTCCGCCCGCCCGGAGCCCGCGGCCGGATCCCGTCCCGCACACCAGTCGCCATCCGGCGTCACCCTTCCGTTCGGTCCAGGGTCTCCCTTCCGTCACGTGCGGCCACCTACGATCGTGCCGCTTTGTCAGGTTCAAGGCGGCACATCGGGAGGAGCGCTCAATGGCTACGCAGAAGTCGGGTCGGTCGGGGTCGGGGGAGCGGCGGCCGGGGCGGCGCGCGCTCCTGGGGGCGGCTGTCCTCGGGGCGGGTACCGTCGCCGTGGGGCTGCCCGGCGTGGCGAGAGCCGACGGGAAGCACGGGCACGGGGGCTACAAGGACCTGCCGGTGCCCACGGTCGTCGCGCACCGCGGCACCAGCGGCTACCGGCCCGAGCACACGCTCGGCTCGTACCAGCTCGCCCTCGACATGGGCGCCCACGTCATCGAGCAGGACGTCGTGCCCACCAAGGACGGCCATCTCGTATGCCGTCACGAGAACGACATCACCGCGACCACGGATGTCTCCGCGCACCCCGAGTTCGCGGGCCGCAAGACCACCAAGTCCGTGGACGGTGTCTCGCTCACCGGCTGGTTCACCGAGGACTTCACGCTCGCCGAGCTGAAGACGCTGCGCGCCAAGGAGCGCATCCCCGGCACCCGCCAGCGCAACACGCTCTACGACGGCCGCTGGGACGTGCCCACCCTGGAGGAGGTCTTCCGCTGGGCGGAGAGGCAGGAGCGCACGCACGGCAAGCGGATCTGGCTGCACATCGAGACCAAGCACCCCACGTACTTCCGCAAGCTGGGCCTCGGCCTGGAGGAGCCGCTGGCCAAGCTCCTTCGCAAGTACGGGCGGCACAAGAAGAACTCGCCGAACTTCCTGCAGTCCTTCGAGCCCAGCAGCATCCAGCGCCTGAACAAGCTGGTCGACCCGCCGCTCGTGGTGCTCCTGTCGTCCGCGAGTTCCCGGCCCTGGGACTTCGTCGAGGCGGGCGACCCCCGCACCGTCGCCGACCTCATCAAGCCCGAGGGCCTGGAGTGGATGGCGTCGTTCGCGCAGGGCATCGGCCCCACCCTCGACCTGATCATCCCGAGGAAGTCGGACGGCAGCCTCGGCACCCCGACGACCCTGGTCAAGGACGCGCACCAGGCGGGCCTGATCCTGCACCCGTACACGATGCGCAACGAGAACACCTTCCTGCCCGCGAACTTCAGGAAGGGCACCGACCCGAACGCCTACGGGGACGCCTTCGGCGCCTTCAAGGCGTACTTCGAGACGGGCATCGACGGGATCTTCTCCGACAACTGCGACACCGCGCTGCTCGCCCGCGAGGACTTCGTCAACGGCTGACCTGCAAGTCCCGGTTGGGGTGACAGACGGCCGCTCCGGCAACCTCCTGCCGGGGCGGCCGCGTCACGTCTTGCATGACTCAGCCCTGCATGACTCACCCGCTGATCCCCGCCCTGCGTCCGCTGCTCGCCGCCGAGGCCTCCGCCGCGGCGCACGCCTCCGGCGCCGACCCCGGCGACCTCGAACAGGCCGTCTGGCTGCGCCTCCTCGAACGTGTGGACGCCGCCGACCCACCCGCCGATCCGGCCACCTGGCTGCGCGCCGCCGTCGCCTCCGAGGCGCGCCTGACCCGGCGCAGGGCCGAGCGCGAAGTGGCGTACGCGACCGAGCCCGCCGACGACGCCGAGTGCGACCCCGAACAACGCGCCCTGCGGGCCGACCGCGACCGCACCCTGTACGCGGCGGTACGCAGACTGCCCGGCCGCTGCCCCGGCCTCATGGCGGCGCTGCTTTCCCCCAAGGACCTCACCTACCGGGAGATCGCAGGCGAGTTGGGAATGTCACAGGGCAGCCTGGGGCCTGAACGTTCCCGTTGCCTGGGATGCCTGCGCAGAATGCTCGCGGCGGAGGTTGCAGCTCCTGCACCGCGGGGAAGGGAGCGTTAGACAACCGGCGGAGCAGGTGAGCGGGAGGCATGCACACATGGGCATGAGCGTGACCATCTCGGAGGCGGGCGGACAGGACGCCGAGAAGATCCTCAAACTGCAGTACCTGTGCTACCAGAGCGAGGCCGAGCTGTACGGCGACTACTCCATCGAGCCGCTCACGCAGTCCCTCGACTCCATCAAGGCCGAACTGGCCACCGGCAGCGTGCTTGTGGCCCGCCTGGGCGACGAGGTCGTCGCCTCGGTGCGCGGCACGGTCGACCCCGACGGCACGGCGCGGATCGACAAGCTCATCGTCCACCCCAGGATGCAGCGGCACGGCCTGGGCGGACGGCTCCTCGACGCGATAGAGCAGCGGCTCGGAGCGGGCGGCACCGCCAAGTACTTCCAGCTCTCCAGCGGCCACCGCAGCGAGCAGAACCTCCAGCTCTACCGCAAGCACGGCTATGCGGCGGTGAAGACCCGGCACGTGAACGAACGGCTCACGGTGGTGACGCTCTCGAAGGAGACGACCGCGGGGGCGTATGCCGCCAGGGTCTAGCGCTCCGCGCGGCGCGCCTTGTTCAGCCAGAAGATCGCGGTGACCGGCAGGATCACCGGAATGAACAGATAGCCCATCCCGAAGTCCGACCACACGGTGGCGTCGGGGAAGGCGGACGGCTCCACCAGCGTCCAGGTCCCCACTGCCAGTACGCCCACGAGCTCGGCGGCGCAGCACACCAGCGCCGCCTTGCGGGCCTTCTCGCCGCCGCGCACGAGCGAGTACGTGATGAAGCCGTAGACCAGACCCGCGAGCGCGGACAGCGTGTACGCGAGCGGGGCCTTGTGGAAGTCCGTCGAGATCTGCACGGCGGAGCGCGACACGGCGCCGACCACCATCACGCCGTACAGCCACACCAGCAGGATGCCGGGCCCGTTGATGAGCTTCTGCTTCTGGCGCCCGGGCTCGGTCACCGTCACCTCAGCCTCCCCAGATGTCGTAGAGCCGCACCTGGAGCACGGCGAGGACCACGCCGCCCGCGGCGACCGTGATGGAGCCCCAGCGGGTGCGCTCGGCCAGGGACATGAAGCCCGCGGCCGGGATGCAGGCGAAGGCGCCGATCAGATACGCGATGAAGATCGTCATGCCCTGCTCGGGCTTCTCGCCCCGGGCCAGCTGGACGATGCCGACGATCAGCTGGACGGTGGCCAGGAACGTCACCACGGCCATGCCGATGAAGTGCCAGTCCTTGGTCGGCTGGTCCCGGTAGGCGGCGAAACCGCACCACGCGGCGAGTACGAGCGCGGCCACGGCGGTCGCGATCGTCAGGGCAACAAGCATGCGGTGACTTTATTACGGGCCCTATGACCCGATGCGCGCACCCCGGGGGTGCCCCGTACGCTCGGACACCATGAAGATCCACGCTGAAGCGCTCCTGTTCGACAACGACGGCACCCTCATCTCCTCCATGGAGTCGGTGTACCGCTGCTGGAGGCGCTTGGCGCAGGAGTACGGGATCACCGCCGAGAAATTCGAGCAGGTCGAGCTGCACGGCCGCCCCGCCGCCGAGATCATCGCCGACATGCTGCCCGCCGAGCGCGTGGCCGAGGCCGTCGCCCGCATCGAGGAGCTCGAGGTGTCCGACGTCGAGGGCGGCGTCGTACTGCTTCCCGGCACCCGTGAGCTGCTTGAATCCCTGCCCCGTGACCGCTGGGCCGTCGTCACCTCCGCCGGGCGGCGCCTTGCCGGGGCCCGGCTCGCCGAGGTCGGCATCGACGCCCCGACGGTGATCGCCGCCGACGACATCACGCGCGGCAAGCCCGACCCGGAGCCCTTCCTGCTCGCGGCGGCGAAGCTGGGCGTCGACCCGGCGCGCTGCGTGGTCTTCGAGGACGCCCCCGCGGGCCTGACGGCGGGCCGCGCGGCCGGGATGACCACCGTGGCGTTGGCCACAACGCACACCGCGGGCGAGCTCGTCGCCGATGTGGTCGTGAAGGACCTCTCGGCCGTGTCCGCACAGGCCACCGAGGGTGGCGTGGAGATCACCGCGGAGGACTGATCGTCCCCCTCGCGGCGTCCGCGCCTGTCCACGAGCTGTCCGTATACCGGACGATCGTGGCAGGTCGCGGACGCACGCGTGTTTTACTGGTCCACATGACCACGACGAGCAGCCGCACCCCTGCGACCGAGGCGATCACGACGCCCGGTGCTCGTTGTATGTGTCGAATGTGCGCCTTCTGAGGGCCCCCGCACCACCCCTGAGCATCGCGCCCCGAAGCGAAGCCGCTGTGCCGCCCTGTGCCACGTACTGCATGTACATGACGTAGGAAGCGAGCCTGCCCCGCGCACACCTCCTCCGGTTCTTTTCGCCACCGCGAGAAACCGTGCCGCGTTCCCCACGAATGCCCCGTGCCCGGCGAGAACCGCGCCGCGCACTCGACAGTGACGGAAACCCCTGTGATCACCACTTCCGGCCTTACCAAGGTCTACCGCTCACGCGGTCGTGAAGTAACTGCCCTCGACGGCGTCGATCTGCATGTCCGCGAAGGCGAGGTGTACGGCGTCATCGGCCAGTCCGGCGCCGGCAAATCCTCCCTGATCCGCTGCGTGAACCTCCTGGAGCGCCCCACCGCCGGCACCGTGTCCGTCGCCGGCCAGGACCTCACCGCCCTCGCGGGGCGTGGCAGCCGCGCGAGCAAGGACCTGCGCCGGGCGCGCAGCCGCATCGGCATGGTCTTCCAGCACTTCAACCTGCTGTCCTCGCGCACCGTCAAGGACAACATCGAGCTGCCCCTGGAGATCCTCGGTCTCAGCGGCGCCGAGCGCTCCCGCAAGGCGCTCGAACTGCTCGACCTGGTCGGCCTCGCCGACAAGGCGAAGTCCTACCCCGCGCAGCTCTCCGGCGGCCAGAAGCAGCGCGTCGGCATCGCCCGCGCGCTCGCCGGCGACCCGAAGGTGCTGCTCTCCGACGAGGCGACCAGCGCCCTGGACCCGGAGACCACCCGCTCCATCCTGAAGCTCCTGCGCGACCTCAACCAGCAGCTCGGCCTGACCGTCCTGCTGATCACGCACGAGATGGACGTCGTCAAGAGCGTCTGCGACTCCGCGGCCCTCATGGAGAACGGGCAGATCGTCGAGTCCGGCACCGTCACCGAACTGCTCGCGACGCCAGGATCCGAGCTGGCCGCCGCGCTCTTCCCGGTCAGCGGCGACGCGACGGGCGACAACCGCACCGTCGTCGACGTGACCTTCCACGGCGAGGCCGCGACCCAGCCGGTCATCTCCCAGCTGTCGCGCACGTACAACATCGACATCTCGATCCTCGGCGCCGCGATGGACACCGTCGCGGGCAAGCAGGTCGGCCGCATGCGCATCGAGCTGCCCGGACGCTTCGAGGAGAACGTCGTGCCGATCGGCTTCCTGCGCGAGCAGGGACTGCAGGTGGACATCGCGGGACAGGACCCCGCGACCACGCCGAAGGACGCCACGCTGCTGGTCAAGGAAGGTGCCAAGTGACCTGGTCGGAGATGCAGCCCCTGCTGGAGCAGGCCTGTTGGGACACCCTCTACATGGTGGGCTGGTCGACGCTGATAGCCGTCGTCGCCGGACTGCCGCTCGGCATCCTGCTGGTCCTCACCGACCGCGGCGGGCTGCTGCAGAACACGGTCCTGAACAAGCTCATCGGGCAGATCGTGAACATCGCGCGCTCGATGCCCTTCATCATCCTCATGGTCGCCCTGATGGGCTTCACGCGCTGGATCACCGGCACCACGATCGGCCGCGAGGCCGCCATCGTGCCGCTCGCGATCGGCGCCACGCCGTTCTTCGCGCGGCTCGTGGAGACCGCGGTGCGCGAGGTCGACGGCGGACTCGTCGAGGCCGTGCAGTCGATGGGCGGCAACACCTGGACCGTCGTACGCAAGGTCCTCGTGCCGGAGTCGCTGCCTTCGCTGATCTCCAGCACCACCACGACGATCGTCACGATCATCGGCTACTCGGCCATCACCGGCGCCGTCGGCGCGGGCGGCCTCGGCGACATCGCCATCCGCTACGGCTACCAGCGCTTCGAGACCGAACTGATGTGGATCACCGTCGGCGTGCTCGCCGTCGTCATCTCCGTCATCCAGTTCGCGGGCGACTACGCGGCCCGCGGGCTGCATCGGCGCGGCGGCCACTCGGGCGCGGCACCGCGGCTGCGCTTCCTCAAGCCCGCCACGTCGAAGGCTTCCTGACCGTCTTCGAAGGCTTCCCGAAACTCACCCCGCACACCCCATCGCGGGGCGTACCACCCATGGAGAAAGGCACTTTTCGTGCGTAACACCGCCAAGATCACCACCGCTGTCCTCGCTGCCGGAGCCCTCACCCTCGGTCTCTCGGCCTGCGGCTCCGACAAGGACTCCGCCGCGGACAAGGACGGCAAGCTCATCGTCGCCGCCACCCCGACGCCGCAGGGCGAGATCCTCGAGTACGTCAAGAAGAACCTGGCCAAGAAGGCCGGCCTCGACATCGAGATCCGCGAGTTCACCGACTACGTCACGCCGAACACCGCCGTCCAGCAGGGCGAGGTCTTCGCGAACTACTTCCAGCACAAGCCGTACCTGGACGACTTCAACAAGAAGAACGGCACGGACATCGTGCCCGTCCCGAACGCGACGGTGCACCTGGAGCCGCTCGGCGTCTACTCCAAGAGCGTCAAGAAGCTCGACGGCCTCAAGAGCGGCGCCACGGTCGCGCTGCCGAACGACACCACCAACGAGGCCCGCGCGCTCAAGCTGCTCGCCGACAACGGCCTGATCGAGCTCAAGAAGGGCGTCGGCTACTCGGCCACCCCCAAGGACGTCTCGAAGAACCCGAAGAACCTCAAGTTCAAGGAGCTGGAGGCGGCCCAGGTGCCCCGCTCCCTCGGTGACGTGGACGCCGCGGTGATCAACGGCAACTACGCCCTTGAGGCCAAGCTCAGCCCGGCCAAGGACGCCATCGTCGCCGAGCCCGCCAAGGGCAACCCCTACGGCAACTTCCTCGCCGTGAAGAAGGGCGACGAGAGCGACCCGCGCGTCAAGAAGCTCGCCAAGCTCCTCACCTCGCCCGAGGTGAAGAAGTTCATCGACGACAAGTACGACGGTGCCGTCGTCGCGGCGTTCTGATCATGCGCAGGCACGTCACGGCCGCCGTCACCGGCACGCTGGCCCTCACGCTCGGCCTGACCGCGTGCGGCTCCGGACCGGGGTCGGGCGACGGCGGTGAGACGCTCACCGTCGGCGCCACCCCGACCCCGGCCGGCGAAGTTCTCACATACATCAAGGAGAACCTCGCGCAGAAGGCGGGACTCGACCTCAGGATCACGGAGTTCACGGACTACGTCACGCCGAACACCGCGCTCCAGGAAGGCTCCCTCGACGCCAACCTTTACCAGCACGCCCCGTACCTGGAGGACTTCAACAAGTCCAAGAAGACGGAGCTGACGCCGGTGACCGAGGTCTATCTGCCGCCGATGGGGGTGTACGCGAACAAGACGAAGGACGTCACCGAGCTGCCCGCCGGTGCCACCGTCGCCGTTCCGAACGACACCACCAACGAGGGCAGGGCGCTCGAACTCCTCGCCTCCAAGGGCGTCATCGGGCTCAAGAAGGGGGCCGGTGCGAACGCCACCCCCGAGGACATCGCGTCCAACCCGAAGAAGCTCACGATCAAGCCGCTGGAACCCGCCCAGCTGCCCCGCTCCCTGGAAGACGTCGACGCCGCGGTCATCAACAACAACTACGCGCTCGACGCCGGACTCAGCCCCAAGAAGGACGCCGTCCTTCTGGAGTCGCCCAAGGACAATCCGTACAACAACGTCCTCGCCGTCAAGAAGGGCGACCAGGACGACCCCCGGGTCGAGAAGCTGGCGAAACTGCTCACTTCACCCGAGGTGAAGCAGTTCATCGAGGACAAGTACAAGGGCTCCGTCCTGCCCGTCGAAACGAGCTGACGCACAGTCCGTTTCCGCCCCCACCACGGGGTCCACTCCTGATACGGGGGAGGACCCCGTGGTGGGTTTGCGCGCCGACATGCTGCATGCTGGGCTCTTCAGCAGGCCCGAAGGTTCCAGGTTACGGAGCGGCGCATGACTACCTTCCCCGACATCTCCATCAGCACGGAGCGGTTGGTGCTGCGCCCGTTCGAGGACGCCGACGTCTCCGCGTACGCGGAGATGATGAACGACGAGATGGTCACCGCCTGGACCTCCGCCCCCCAGCCCTACACCGAGGACGACGCCCGCGACTGGATCACCCGGCTCGCGCCCGCCGAGCGCACCGAGGGCCGCGGAATCTCCCTCGCCGTCACGGAGTTCCTCACCCAGCGCCTGGTCGGCACGGTGCAACTGCGCGACACCAGCTGGCGCGTGCGCTCCAGCGAACTCCACTACGTCATCGCCCCCTGGGCCCGCGGCGAGGGCTACGCGTCGGAGGCGGCGCTCGCCACCGCCCAGTGGCTCTTCAACGACCAGCGCTTCGAGCGCATCGAGCTGCGCACCGCCGCCGACAACACCGCGGCCCAGCAGGTCGCGCAGAAGATCGGCTGCATCAGCGAGGGGGTCCTGCGGGGCGCCTGGATAGCGCGTACGCGCAACGGCGGGGACCCCTTCGGCGGGTGGATCGAGGTCCGCACCGACCTCATCGTGTGGAGCCTGCTGCCCGAGGACCTGGAAGGCGTCGGCGAGCAGCTCGCCGAAAGCGGCTTCAGCGCCTACTCCGACTGGAACTGATCCCTCCGTCCCCACCGCCCCTCGAGCACCTCCGCGCCCCACCAGGTACGCTCGCCCCTGGCCGCACGCGGTTGCCCCCTACACGCGGCACCGGCCCCTCAGACGCCCAGCGAGATCGAACCCGGGAGACAGACGAAGATGGCCGACCGCGTCACGGTGATCGGCTGGGACGGTTCGCCGCTGACCGCCGCCGCGCGTTCGGCGCTCGGCGCCGCCACCCTCGTCGCGGGCGCCGCCCACCACCTGGAGCTCGCCGAAGTGCCGCAGGCCGCCGAAAGGATCCGCCTGGGAAGCGTGAGCCTGGCCGCCCGCCGCATCGCCGCCCACCGCGGCACCGCCGTGGTCCTCGCCGACGGCGACCCCGGGTTCTTCGGCGTCGTCCGCACCCTGCGCGCCCCCGAATTCGGCCTCGAGGTCGAAGTGGTGCCCGCCGTCTCCTCCGTCGCCCAGGCCTTCGCCCGCGCCGGGATGCCCTGGGACGACGCCGAGGTCGTGGTGGCCCACCCCCGCACGCTGCGCCGCGCGGTGAACGTCTGCCGCGCGCACACCAAGGTCGCCGTCCTCACCTCACCGGGCGCGGGACCCGCCGAGCTCGGCCTGCTCCTCCAGGGCGTCCACCGGACCTTCGTGATCTGCGAGGAGCTGGGCACCGAGCGCGAGCAGGTCACCGTCCTCACCTCGGACAAGGCCGCCGACCACACCTGGCGCGACCCCAACGTCGTCATCGTCATCGGCGGCCCCGTCGCCGCATCGGACACCGGCTGGATCGCGGGACGCGACCCCGGCACCCCGCGCGGTTGGGCGCTGCCCGCGCCCGCCTACGGAGGCGAGGCCCAGCTCGGCGAGGGCGAGAGCGACCGCCTGCGGGCCGTCCAACTGGCCCGCATCGGCCCCCGCGTGGGCGACCTGGTCTGGGACATCGGCTGCGGCAGCGGCGCCTTCACCGCCGAGGCCGCCCGCTTCGGCGCCGCCGTCATCGCCGTCGACGCCGACCCCGACGCCTGCGCCCGCACGCAGGCGATCGCCCGCCACTTCGGGGTGCAGCCGCAGATCGTGCACGGCACCGCGCCGCACGTCCTCGAAGACCTTCCCGAGCCCGATGTCGTACGGGTCGGGGGCGGGGGAGCCGCGGTGGTCTCCGCCGTCGCCGACCGCCGCCCGGCACGCATCGTGACGCACGCGTCGACCCGCGACGCCGCCGAACTCATCGGCAGGGACCTCACGGAGCACGGATACGCGGTGGAGTGCGCGCTGCTCCAGTCCGTCGAGCTCGACACGCGCGCGTGGACGGAGCGGGAGCGGACCGTGGTCTTCCTGCTCTGTGGACAGTTGCCCGATCGCGCCCCGTGACCCTGTTGCCGCACGGTGCGGGGTAGGCTGGCCGATCGTTGTACCGCACCGAGTGCCCGGCGAATAGTTGTCCAATGTCCGGAAAGCTCGCCCGTTTTGGGGGGTGTGTGGTACGGCAGGACCGGAGGGCGCGCAACGTGGCGCAGCCCACAGCGGGCCGTTGCGGATCAAGCCGCCGCGGGGGTCGGCAGACCGGGACAATGCCTGTTGTCCGTACGCGGTTCGTGCCGCGCGGCGCGCACGCTCGTTGAGAATGACGGGCGGTTGGTGCGCCGCTCCGGGCAATGGGGCTTCCCCGGCCTACGGCTGAGGGGCGGTCGAAGAAGCACTAACCGATGGGCGAGGGGTTACGCATGACCGACACCGGCCAGGTCCCGGGCGAGGGACTGCCGGAGAACGCAGGCATGGTGGAGCAGCCGGGCGTCCCCGCCCCGGACGCGTACACCTACCTCGACCCCTCCGAGAACCCCGCCGCGAGTGTCGCCCCCGCCGACGATGACGACCTCCTCCTGATGCCGGGCGCCCAGGGGGCCTGGAGCGAGCCGCAGTCGCCCGCGCCGCAGCCGGCCGCCGACCAGTACGGCGTCGCCCAGCCGGTGGGCGCGCAGTCCGCGGCGGACCGGCAGGCGGCTTTCGCGCCGGGTGCGGGCCAGCCGGTGGGTGACCCGTCCCTCGTGAGCCAGTACGCGGCCACTCAGCCCGCCGCCGATCCGTCCACGGGGGAGCAGCCCGTGGGCGATGCCTCCGTCAACGGGCATTCGGTCAACGGCCAGAGCGCCGGTGGCCAGTCCATCGGCGGTCGGCACTCCGCCGGTCATGCGGCGGGCGGTCAGTACGCCGCCCAGCAGCCGGTCGCGCAGCCGCAGGCCGCGCATCAGCCGGGCCCGCACGAGATGGCGGGCCGGGACAGCGGCTCGGTCGATCTGAACGGCGTCCGGCTGCCCGGCGCGCCCACGCCCGCGCCCGCCTCGCACCCCGGCCCCTCCCGCCGCCCGCTCCACCGGGGGCCCTCGGGTCCCGCCGTGCCCGACGCCACGGGAAGCCCCGTACGTTCGCTCGCCGACCGCGGCCCGGCCGGAGCACCGCAGCACAGCGTGCCCGTGCGGCACGCGGGGCCGCCGACGGTGGGGCCCGAGTACCTCGACATCCCGCGTGACGCGGAGGGCATGCTGCCCGGCCCGCAGCTCGGTGAGATCACGCCGCAGGGCGCGACGCCGTGGACGCCTCAGCCTCCGCAGCCCGCGCAGCCGGCCGCACCAGCAGAAACGGTCGTCCCGGACACCACACCTGTCACAGAAGGTGCACAGGACGCACAGGTTGCACAGGGCATGCAGAACCCGCAGGGCCCGCAGAACGCAGAGGACTCGCTCGCCGCCGAGGCCGCCTTCCCGCAGGCCCCGGACGCCGCCGACGCCGCGATGGCGCAAGGCGTCGCGGCCGACGACCAGCTCGCGCACGCCGCCGCCGAAGCCGGAGCGCCCGCGTTCGCCGTGGACACCGAGCAGGCCGCAGCCGAGCAGCCCGCGGCAGTGGACCCCGCGGTGGCGGACCCGTCGGCCGCTGACTCGTCCGCGCCCGCCGCGGAAGCGGGCCAGGAGCTCCCGCCCACCGCCGATGCCGGGCAGTACGCCGTCGGCCAGTCCGTGCACGTGCCGGGCTCCGGCCAGCCGCAGTTCGCCGTGGCGGGCGCGCAGCCCTGGTCGAACGCGCCGCTCGCGGCCGCCGGGCACACGGCCCAGGGCCCGCACATCGCACAGCCCGCGCAGCCGGCGGACGCTCCGGGCGCCCCGGGCCAGCCCTTCGAGGCGACCGAGGCCCCCGAGGCCCCCGCGCCGCTCGGCCAGTTCGTGCCGGTCGAGGGCTCGGTGCCGACCACGCCCCACCTGGCCCCGACGCCGCCGCACCCCCTCTCCGTGCCCCCGGAGCACATCGAGGCCCCGCAGCCCGACGCCCTCGACGCGCAGCCGGAGCCCGCCGCCGAGGCCGTGTCCCCCGCGCCGGACGCCGTACCGGCAGCCGCTGCCCCGGAAACGCCGGAAATGCCGGAAGCACCGGAGATGTCCGAGGCCCCGCAGAGCCCCGGCGTCCCGGAGGCCCAGGAGCCCTCGGCCCTCCTCGAAGTCGCCGAAGTCCCCGAGGCCGCCGAAGCCCCCGAGCCCGCGCAGGCCGTCGAGACCCCCGAGCCCGTGGCGCAGCCCGCGGCCACCGTGCCCGCCCCGCGTGACGGCGGGACCGCGGAGGCGGCTCCCGCCCCGGCGGAAGAGCCCGCCCGAGGCACGCCGGAACCGGCGGCCGAAGCCCTGCCCCTCGAAGTGGGCGACGCACCCGCAGAAGCGGAGGCAGCGGCCATGACCGAAGCCCCCCGGCCGTTGGAAACCCCCGAGCAGGCAGAGGCCCCCGAGCCGGTGGCCGCCGCAGCCGATGCCGCCGAGGCGACCGAAGCCGCCGCCCCGGAGGCCCCGGACGCCGCTCCCCTCCCGGAGCAGGCCGCGGAACCGGAAGCGATGCTGCCGCCGGAGCCGGTCGCGGAGCCCGTCACGGAACCGGTCACGGAGTCGGACGCGCCCGCCGCCCCCGCCTACGACGACGCCGAGCGCGAAGCCGTGCTGCGCGTCATGCGCGAACGCCGCGACATCCGCAACGGCTTCCGCAGCGACGCCATCCCGCACGAGGTGCTGCTCCGGGTCCTGGAGGCGGCCCACACGGCGCCCTCCGTGGGCCACTCCCAGCCCTGGGACTTCGTCGTCATCCGCTCCGCGGAGACCCGGCGCACCATGCACGAACTGGCCATGCGCCAGAAGGACGCGTACGCCAAGTCGCTCCCCAAGGGCCGCGCGAAGCAGTTCAAGGAACTGAAGATCGAGGCGATCCTCGACACCCCGGTGAACATCGTCGTCACCGCCGACCCGACCCGCGGCGGCCGCCACACGCTCGGCCGTCACACGCAGCCGCAGATGGCGCCGTACTCCTCGGCCCTGGCCGTCGAGAACCTCTGGCTCGCGGCGCGCGCCGAAGGGCTCGGCGTCGGCTGGGTCAGCTTCTTCGACGAGCGCGAGATGGTCAGGACCCTCGGCCTGCCCGAGCACCTCGAAGTGGTGGCCTATCTCTGTGTCGGGTACGTCGACGAGTTCCCCGAGGAGCCCGAGCTGATGCAGGCGGGCTGGTCCAAGCGCCGCCCGCTCTCCTGGGTGGTCCACGAGGAGACGTACGGCCGTCGCGCCCTGCCAGGCGAGGACCCGCACGACCTGCTCGCCGAGACCGTCTCCAACATCCGCCCGCTGGACGCCAAGGCGCTCGGCGAGGCGTGGGAGCGGCAGAAGCGGATGACGAAGCCGCCGGGCGCGCTCGGCATGCTGGAGATCATCTCCGCGCAGCTCTCCGGTCTCTCCCGGCAGTGCCCGCCGCCGATCCCGGAGCCCGCGGCCGTCGCGATCTTCGCGGGCGACCACGGCGTGCACGCCCAGGGCGTCACCGCCTGGCCCCAGGAGGTGACCGCGCAGATGGTCGCCAACTTCCTCGGCGGCGGCGCGGTCTGCAACGCCTTCGCCAACCAGGTGGGCGCCGAGGTCTGCGTCATCGATGTCGGCGTGGCCAGCGAACTCCCGGCCACCCCCGGCCTCCTGCCCCGCAAGATCCGCGCGGGCACGGCCGACATGACCACCGGCCCCGCCCTGAGCCGCGAAGAGGTCAAGGCGGCCGTCGAGGTGGGCATCGAGACCGCCCGCGACCTGGTGGCAGCGGGGAACAAGGCCCTGCTCACCGGCGAGATGGGCATCGCGAACACCACGGCGTCCGCGGCCCTCATCTCCGTCTACACCGACACGGACCCGGCCGAGGTCACCGGCCGCGGCACCGGCATCAACGACGAGATGCACGGCCGCAAGGTCGACGTCGTGCGCCGCGCCCTGGAGCTGCACCAGCCCGACCCGGCCGACCCGATCGGCGTCCTCGCGGCGATCGGCGGCTTGGAGCACGCGGCGATGGTGGGCCTGCTGCTCGGCGGCGCCTCCCTGCGTACGCCCGTGATCCTGGACGGCGTGAGCGCGGGCGCCGCGGCCCTGGTCGCCCGCGCCATCGCCCCCGAGGTCCTCGCGGCCTGCATCGCGGGCCACCGCAGCGCGGAACCGGGCCATGTGGCCGCCCTCAACAAGCTGGGTCTGCGCCCCCTGGTCGACCTCGACCTGCGCCTGGGCGAGGGCACCGGCGCCCTCCTGGCCCTGCCGGTGGTGCAGAGCGCGGCCCGCGCGATGCACGAGGTGGCCACGTTCGACTCGGCGGGAGTCACGGAGAAGTAGCCGCACGACGAGGCACCGGGGCGAAGCCCGCATTTCGGCAAGGGGCGGGGCTGGGGGAGAGACCCGGTCCCGCCCCAGCCATACTGAACCCGCACGTCAAAGCATCAGGACAGCCGCCTCACCGTCGCAGCGGCACCGCATAGCCCCGCGCCCCGCACGAGGAGCCACCCGCCATGGCCGAAAGTCCCGCCTACCCCGTAGGCCTCCGCCTCACCGCCCGCCGCACGGTCGTGCTCGGCGGCGGTCAGGTGGCCCAGCGCCGCCTCCCCGCCCTGATCGCGGCGGGCGCCGACATCACCCTCGTATCGCCGTCGGCGACGCCGTCCGTGGAGGCCATGGCGGACGCGGGCGAGATCACCTGGGAGCGCCGCCGCTACGCCCACGGCGACCTCAAGGACACCTGGTACGCCCTCATCGCGACCAGCGACCCGGAGGCAAACCGGGCGGCATCCGCGGAAGGGGAGGCGCACCGCGTCTGGTGCGTCCGCTCGGACGACGCCGACGCCGCCACCGCCCTGACGCCCGCCACCGGCCGCTCCGAGGGCGTCACGGTCGCCATCCTCACCACGGACATCGACGACCGCGACCCCCGCCGCACGGCCGCCATCCGCGACGCGGTGGTCGAGGGCCTGCGCGACGGCACCCTCGCGGCGCCCCAGCAGCGCACGCGCACGCCGGGCGTCGCCCTCGTCGGCGGCGGCCCCGGCGACCCGGACCTCATCACGGTCCGCGGCCGGCGTCTGCTCGCCGAGGCGGACGTGGTGATCGCCGACCGGCTCGGCCCCCGCGATTTGCTCGACGAACTCCCGCCGCACGTCGAGGTGATCGACGCGGCGAAGATCCCGTACGGGCGGTTCATGGCCCAGGAGGCCATCAACAACGCCCTCGTCGAGCACGCCAAGCAGGGCAAGTCGGTCGTCCGCCTCAAGGGCGGTGACCCCTTCGTCTTCGGGCGCGGCATGGAAGAGGCGCAGGCGCTCGCCGAGGCGGGCATCCCCTGCACGGTCGTACCCGGCATCTCCAGCTCGATCTCCGTGCCCGGCGCCGCCGGTATCCCCGTCACGCACCGCGGTGTGGCCCACGAGTTCACCGTGGTCAGCGGCCATGTGGCCCCGGACGACGAGCGCTCCCTGGTGGACTGGCCGTCCCTGGCCAAGCTGCGGGGCACCCTGGTGATCCTGATGGGCGTGGACAAGATCGGCAAGATCGCCGAGGCGCTCACCGCGCACGGCCGGGCGCCCGGGACTCCCGTCGCCCTGATCCAGGAGGGCACCACCGCGGCCCAGCGCCGCGTGGACGCCACCCTCGCCACGGTCGCCGCCGAGGTCGCCGCCCACGAGGTGAAGCCCCCGGCAGTGATCGTCATCGGCGAGGTGGTGAACGTGGGCCCCCAGGGCCCCGCGTGACCCGCAGCCACCCCGAGCCCCCGCGTAACCATCGGTAACCCAACCCGCCCCGAGGCGTTGGCACCACACCCAGGACAAGGCAGTATCACCCTGTGGCTGATCTCATCACCGTTGACGACCCCACCGACCCGCGCCTGAGCGACTACACGGGCCTGACCGACGTCGAACTGCGCCGCAAGCGGGAGCCCGCCGAGGGTCTGTTCATCGCCGAGGGCGAGAAGGTGATCAGACGCGCCAAGCAGGCGGGCTACGAGATGCGCTCGATGCTGCTCTCCGCCAAGTGGGTCGACGTCATGCGCGACGTCATCGACGAGGTCCCGGCCCCCGTGTACGCGGTCAACCCCGACCTCGCCGAGCAGGTCACCGGCTACCACGTGCACCGGGGCGCCCTCGCCTCGATGCAGCGCAAGCCGCTGCCTACGTCGGACGAACTCCTCACCACGGCGCGCCGCGTCGTCGTCATGGAGTCGGTCAACGACCACACCAA
Source organism: Streptomyces sp. NPDC059900 (assembly GCF_050270335.1). NCBI lineage: Bacteria > Bacillati > Actinomycetota > Actinomycetes > Kitasatosporales > Streptomycetaceae > Streptomyces > Streptomyces sp. NPDC059900. The sequence continues at coordinate 23,121 of NZ_JBNNJZ010000026.1, read as the reverse complement.
CATCGGTGCGATCTTCCGCAGCGCCGCGGCCCTGGGCATGGACGCGGTCCTGCTCTCGCCGGACTGCGCGGATCCGCTCTACCGCCGCTCGGTGAAGGTCTCCATGGGCGCGGTCTTCTCCGTCCCCTACGCCCGCCTCGAATCCTGGCCCAAGGGCCTGGAAGGCGTACGGGAAGCGGGCTTCAACCTGCTCGCGCTCACCCCGGACGAGAAGGCGAAGACCCTCGACGAGGCGGCGCCCCACCGCATGGACCGGGTCGCGCTGATGCTCGGCGCGGAGGGGGACGGCCTCACCACGAAGGCCCTGATGGCGGCCGACGAGTGGGTGCGCATCCCGATGGCCCACGGCGTCGACTCCCTGAACGTGGGAGCTGCGGCCGCGGTCGCGTTCTACGCGGTGGCGACGGGCCGCCCTCAGCTCTGAGGGCCCGGCCCCGGGTCGAGCCGGCCGCTCTGCCGTACGTCGTGCACATCGGGTGCCCCGAGTCCGCGGGCGGGACCCTGGCATCCCTGGGCCGCCGCGATCGCCAGGGCCACCAGCAGCGTCACGACCACGAACACGAAGAGCCGCTGGCGCAGGAGGCGCGGATTGGCGGGCCGCCGCGCGCCGGAACGTGTCGTGTTCCGTGCCTGCGAGGGTCGTGAGCCGGACCGCGAGGAGCTGGATCCGGGGCGTGAGGAATTCGGCCGCGAGGAACCGGTGCGCGACGACCCGGTCCGCGGGGAGCCGCCCCGCGAAGAACCGGTCCGCGAGGAACCAGGCCGTGACGATCCGGGCCGCGGCGGGGGAGTGCCCTGCTGCTGACGCCGCTGGGTCTGCTGATCCGCGTACTCCTCGGCCATCCGTCCCGTCGGCCGGTCCTGGCTCTGGCGGGGCGCGGGCGGCCGCGGGTCGCTGAGGCCCTGAGCCTCGCGGGCCGCGATCTCCTTAAGCCTGAGGGACAGTTGAAGCGTGCTGGGACGCTCCTCCGGGTCCTTGGCGAGGCAGGCCCTGATCAGCGGGGCGAGCGCGTCGGGCACCCCGCCGAGCTGCGCCTCCTCGTGGACGACGCGGTAGAGCATGACCTCTGAACTGCCGTGCCCGAAGGGCGAGTCCGCCATGCCCGCGTACGCGAGCGTCGCGCCGAGGGCGAAGACGTCCGTGGCGGGCGTGACGGCGGCGCCGCGCACCTGCTCGGGCGCGAGGAAGCCGGGCGACCCGACGGCGGTGCCCACATGGGTCAGCGTCGAGGCGCCGGTGGCCCAGGCGATGCCGAAGTCGATGATCCGCGGCCCCTTCGGGGACAGCAGGATGTTCGACGGCTTCAGGTCGCGGTGCACGACACCGGCTTCATGCACGGCTACGAGGCCTTCGGCGAGCGCCGAACCGACGACCGCCACATCGGCCGCGGAGAGCGGGCCCTCGGCGGCGACCTTGTCGTGCAGGGAAGGGCCGGGGACGTACTGCGTGGCGAACCACGGCCGGTCCGCGTCGAGATCGGCGGCGACGAGCCGCGCGGTGCAGCCGCCGCGGATGCGCCGCGCCGCGGAGACCTCGCGCGCGAAACGCGAGCGGAACTCCTCGTCCTCCGCCAGATCGGGCCGGATCACCTTGAGGGCGACGCGCTGCCCCCGCCGGTCCGACCCCAGGTAGACGACCCCCATGCCGCCGGCGCCCAGCCGCCTGTGCAGTCTGAACGAGCCGACGACACGCGGGTCCTCGCGCCGGAGCCGCATCATCGCCATGTCCATCCCCGCTGCCCGGTTCGTTGTCGTGCCACAGCTTACGTTTCCACGGCCGGGCAGGTGCAGAGGCCGCGCCCTCGCGGCCCGACCGATTGTCAGTGCCGGGTGGGAAACTTGAAGAGTGGTCAGGGGCACTGGAGCGAGCGGCCGTTGTGCGGAGGGCCGTTCCCAACCATCCGTCACCGAAGGGGGATTGATCGCGTGAAAGGTGATCGTGTGGAGATAGTCGTGGACGCCGGAGACACGACACGCACGTACGAGGTGGTGGCGAGCCGGGCGGGCCGCCGGGTCGAGACGGCGGTCCGCAGGGGGGTGGTCGAAGTGAGCGAAGTCACCCGCAGCGGCTCCGTCGTGCGGACGGCGCGGTTCATGTCGACCCGCGTCCTGGCTCTGGTGGAGCAGCCCGTCCCCAGGGAGGACACCTCCGAGCAGGCGGCCCGTCCCCTCCGGGAAGACCCCGAGACCTAGGACCCCGTCTCCACCCACGGGAGTACACGCGCGACGATCGGTCATCCTCCGGGAGGCCCGGCAATCGGTACGAGGGCATGACGCCCCGGACCTCCGACGCACCTAGATTTGAGGTCAAGCGGCGGGAGTCAGCACTCGTCCCCCGAGGTCAGGCACCCGCCGCTGCCAAGTTCATACAGATTCGGTCAGGAGAGGAACCATGGCGGACACGGCACCGCGGACAATGATCCGCACGCAGGGACGTAAGGCCTTCGCCACGTTCGGCGTCCGCCCGTCCGGTACGCGCCACCCCCTGGTGGCGACGGCCATGGTTCTTCCCCTGGCGGCCCTGCTGGTGGTCGTCTTCGGCGGCTGGGAAGCAGTGGTCACACAGGCGTCGTCCGTGGGCGTGATGCTGGGGCGCTGAGCGGCGCCCCGGGCCCGGATGAGCGGTCCGGGCGGGGACATCCGGCCAGGAAACCCCGTGGGGACGGGGGTGCGGCGGACGGCACGAGAAATGCCCGCGCAGCTGGGGAGCTGCGCGGGCACTTCTTTGCGCGGGGCTCCGCCGGGAGCCTTGGACGCCGTAGATCGCCGGCTGCGCCGAGCTCGTCCTCAAACGCCGGACGGGCTTGAAGTCCAGCCCGCGTACGCTCGCGGAAGCACCGTTCGACGTACGTACGCCGGGGGACCCGTGACCGCTTTGCTGCTGCCCGCGCTGACCGCCAAGGCCCGCCAGAGAGCCCACCGCACCCCGCGGACCTGCGCCTGCGCTCACGACGCCGTCCTGGCCGACCGCGACGACGCCACCGTCGTCCGGCACGGAGACACCGTCGCCAAGGCCCACGCCCCCGGCACGGACCCCGCCGGGCTCGCCGTACGCCTGAAGGTCGCCGCGGCCCTGGACGGCACCCTCCTGCCGCCGCTCGACGAGACGGCGATCCCCCTCCACGGCCGCCTGGTCACCCTCTGGCAGGCCGGCACCCCGGTGGACCGCGACGACCCCGACGCCGCCCCCTGGGAAGCCGCCGCCACCCTCCTCGCCCGCCTGCACGCCACACCCCCGGCCGCCCTCCCGCACCCCCTGCCGGACATGCGCGGCCCCGCGAAGGCCGCCCGCGCGATGCGGCGGATGCGGGACGCGGGCCCGCATCCCGCAGCCGCCCCCGTCGAGCGCGCCTGGGCCACCCTGCCCGGCTGGGCCCGCGCCGAGGCCCCCGCCCCGCTTCCCGGGCTCCTGTGCCACGGAGACCTGCACCTGGGCCAGCTGGTCCGCACCCCCGAGGGGCGCTGGCTGCTCATCGACGTCGACGACCTCGGCCTCGGCGACCCGGCCTGGGACCTGGCCCGCCCCGCCGCCTGGTACGCCTGCGGTCTCCTCCCCGGGGACGAGTGGATCCGCTTCCTCACCGCCTACCGCGCGGCACACGGACCCGCGCTCCCGCCCGACCCCGCCGACCCCTGGCCCGTCCTCGACGTACCGGCCCGCGCCCTCACCGCACAGACCGCGGCCCTGGCCGTGGCGAAGTCGGTCAGGGAGAACCGCCCCCTCGACGAGATCGAGCAGGCCGTGGTCGACGCCTGCGAGCGAATGGCCGCCCTCCCGCCCGAGTTGGCGCCCACCCCCACGAAGTAGGGTGCAACGCACCGAAGCCGGGCAGAGATCCGGCGAAGCAGTCACGACCGGCGAGGAGTTGAGCCGACCATGCAGTGTCCCAAGTGCCATGCACCGATGCACACGTACAACCGCAATGGCGTCCAGATCGAGCAGTGCAGCGGTTGCCGCGGGATATTCCTCGACTACGGCGAGCTCGAGGCCCTGAGCCGGGTCGAGAGTCAGTGGGGCGCCCAGCAGGGCCCGCCTCCACCGCCCGCCCCGCAGGCCTACCCGGCCGCTCCCGCCCCGCAGTGGGGCGCTCCCCAGCACGGCGGCCACCACGGCGGTCATCACGGCGGGCACTACGGCCACAACAAGCGCCACAAGAGCTTCGGGCACATGCTCTTCTCCTCCTGACCGGAGGAACGACGAAGCCCCCGGCCGTGGAGACGGCCGGGGGCTTCGTACGGATGGTGCGCAGCGAGGACAGGTCGTAGGCGTCGAAGTCCGGGTCGGCCAGTTCGGCGATGAACATGGTCGGCACCCCGTACAGCGAGGTGCAGCGTTCGCGCTCCACCGCGTGCAGCGTGGCGACCGGGTCGAAGGACGGGGCCGGGATGACGATGCAGGCGCCGTGGGACGTGGCCCCGAGGTTGCCCATGACCATGCCGAAGCAGTGGTAGAAGGGCACGGGCAGGCACACTCGGTCCTGTTCCGTGTAGCCGACCGTGCGGCCCACCCAGTACCCGTTGTTGAGGATGTTGTGGTGGGAGAGGGTCGCTCCCTTGGGGAATCCCGTCGTGCCCGAGGTGTACTGGATGTTGACCGGGTCGTCACACGTCAACTCTGCCTCACGCGCAGCCAGTTCGGCTACCGACACGGCTTTGGAGGCGTCCAGCAGTTCGCCCCACGAGCCGTCCCCGATGTAGTGGACCGACCTCAGTCCGGGACAGCTGGGCCGCACCTGCTCCACCAGTGCGCGGTAGTCGCTCGACTTGTGCGACTGCGAGGCGACCAGGACCGTCACCCCGGCCTGCCCCAGCACGTACTCCAGCTCGTGGGCGCGGTAGGCCGGGTTGATGTTCACCATGATCGCGCCGATCCGCGCGGTGGCGTACTGCACGAGCACCCACTCGGCGCAGTTCACCGCCCAGATGCCGACCCGGTCCCCCTTGGCGACCCCGGCGCCCATGAAGCCCCGCGCCAACTGCTCGACGGCCGCGCCGAATTCGGCGTACGTCCAGCGTGTCCCCGCCGCCACGTCCACCAGCGCGTCCCGCTCGGGCCAGGCGTCCACCGCCCGGCCGAGGTTCTGCCCGATGGTGTCACCGAGCAGCGGTGTATCGCTCACACCATGCGCGTACGAGAGTTCAGTCACCGGAAAGTCCTCCTCGCGGACTCGGCGTCGGAGCCCGCGGGCCTTGCGAAGCACGGCGTCAAGTGTGACCCGAGGGTCAGCGTCGCGTCGACCCTTGGGCCTCCTCGCGTGTCCTGGTCGGGCCTGTCGGCTCACCGGCCTCACCGGGCTCACCGGCTTCACCGGTCTCCGGAGCTGCGGCATCCTGCGGTGTTCCGGGCGGGCCGAACGCCAGCGGGGCGAGCGCGGAGAGCAGCAGGGGGCCCGCGGCCAGGGCGAAGCAGGCGGGCAGGGGCAGGGCTCCGACGAGGAGGCCCGCGCCTGCCGCGCCCGCCGCGTTGCCGAGGTTGAAGGCGGTGGTGACCCAGGTGCCGACACGGGTGCGGTTGCGGTCGGTGGCCTGTTCGTCGGCGAGCAGGTAGGCGGTGGTCAGGGTGGGGGCGACGAGGAGGCCGGTGACGGCCGTGGCGGCCATCATGGCGGGCAGGCCGGGCGAGGTGCCCGCGAGGGCCAGCGGCACGGCGAGCGCGGCGGCAAGGACCGCGAGGCGGATGCGGGCGTGGATGCGCCAGTCGAGGCTGCCGTAGAGGAGCCCGCCCGCCACGCTGCCGACGGCGAGCGAGGCTTCGATCCAGGCGACGGAGGCGAGCTGGCCGTGCCGCCCGGCGAACGCGACCACGAACAGGTTCAGCGAGCCGAGCGCGAGCCCCAGGGCCGCGGCGACCGACAGCGGCCCTGGCGTCAGACCGTGCCGGCCACCGGCGGATGCGGGCGTGTCCGTGGCGGGCATCGCGAGGGTTCCGCGCTGGGCGCGTACGGCCGGTGTCCGCACGAAGGCCAGCGTGCCGACGAGGACCAGGGCCGCGCTGACCGCGACGCCCAGCGGCGGCGCCGCCACGATCACGAGCAGGCCGACGATCAACGGCCCCGTCACGTAGAGGACTTCCTCGCAGACGGTGTCCAGGCTGTAGGCCCGTTGCAGCATGCGGGCGTCCGGCAGCAGGTCGCTCCAGACGGTCCGCATCACCGGGCCGAGCGGCGGGGCACAGGCGCCCGCCGCGGCGGCCAGGGGCACGAGGATCCAGGCGTCCGCGTCGCCGCTCCAGGTGAGGGCGGCGAGCACGGCGAGCAGCAGGGCGTACGCGACGCCCATGGGCAGCAGCAGCCGGGCCGAGCCGTGCCGGTCGATGAGGCCGGAACGCAGCGGCGCGAGGAGGGAGTTGGCGAGCCCGAACACGGCCACCGCTGCTCCGGCCACGACGTAGGACCCCGTACCCGACGTGATGGCGAGGGTGAGGGAGAGGAACACGATGCCGTAGGAAAGGCGCCCGACGAGCGACACCTGGAAGGTGCGCCCCGCCGTCGGAGTGCGCAACACGGCTTGATAAGAGGGTGTTTGGTCAGGGGCGGCCATCGGGATGCTCCTCAGCGATGTCGAGCGCGGCAGGGCCCTGCGATGCCGCGCGTCCGGTGCTCCGGACTGGAAGGTCGCTCGGGCACCGCTCGAGCCAGCCGGACGGCCCCTCGTTCAGGCAGCTCCGGTGCCTGACCATGTGGGCCATGAATGAGATGAACTGGGTAGACCTCACCACCTTCAAGATCGTCGCGGAGGAGTTGTCCTTCACCCGGGCCGCACGGCGTCTGCTGGTCTCCGTGTCGGCCGTCTCGCAGCGCGTACGCCGCCTCGAACGTTGTCTGGGGCAACGGCTCCTGGCCCGTACGACCACGCACGTCAAACTGACGGAGGCCGGGGCGCTCGCGCTGCGGTCCATCGCGTCCATCGAGACGCAGTGGACGCAGACCAGAGCCCAGATCTCGGGCCTTGAGGAGCCCCTTCCGGCGCTGCCGAGACCTCTGTGCACGGCCCTGTACCGGCTCACGCCGAGCGACCTGCCGGACCGGATGGCGACGATAGCTGCGCCGGGCGCGAGCGAGGTGCGCCACTACCGTTCGGTGGCGCTCGGGCTCGATCAGCTGCGGCGCGGCGAGGTCGACTTCCTGTGGTGGCGCACCTGGCACAGGCCCCACACCGGCATCGGCGAGGACCTGCGCGAGCTGCGCAGCCACGAGGTGGTGACGGAGAACGCCTGGGCCTACCTCGACTGCGGGCACCCTCTCGCCGGCAACCCCGCCCTGAACCTCGCCCGTTTGGCGGGCTTCGCCCTGGTCGCGCCGCCGGAGGAGAGCGCCGTTGCGGTACCACGCCAGCTGCGCGAAGTCAGCGGCCACGAGCAGGAGTTCGTGCACTATCCCGAGTCCCAGGAGCTGGCCCACGAACTCCTTCGCACCTCGACGGCGGTGAGCCTGGGCGGGCCCAGCGAACCGCTTCCGGCCGGGCTGCACCGCCTTCCGCTGGCCTCCGCGGCGCGGATCCGCTACATGCTCAGCTGGCGCGACCACCCGGCGGTGGAGCGCCTCGCTCCCGCGGTCCTGGACCTCTACCGGCGGTGGTACGTGGAGCGCACCGTCGAGTGCAACCCGCACCACCACCGGCGCATGCTGAGCGACCCGGAGAGCTATCCGGGGCTGCCGGTCACCGACTACTACCCGAGCGACCCGCGTCCGATGGCTCATGCGGCCCTCGGGTGAGAACCGGCCCCCGGGTGCGAACCGACGGAGGCGTGCGGAGCCAGGCACGCCGACGCCCTGCGGATCAGGTCCGCGAGGAGTTCAGCCGGCCGCTCCTGGTGGACGACGTGCCCGCCCTCCAGCCACACCGCTTCGGCGCTGCCCGTGGTGTGCCGTGCCCAGGGCGCGGGCGCGAGCCCGTCCTGCGAGGCGTAGTAGGACACGACCGGGCAGTCGAGGACCGGTCGTTCGGGGGCCGTCCAGCGTGCGGCGAGCGTCAGGTCGGCGTGGAAGACGGGCACCGTCAGTTCGACGAGTTCGTCGAGGCACTCCGGATCGGTGAGCCCCTGGTCCACGAGAAGGCCGCGGATGAAGAGCCGGTCCTCCGTGTCGTCCGGCTCCTCCATGCCCGAGGCGCCGCCGGGCTCCGGGGGCGCGCACGCGACGGTGGCCACCATGGCCGGCGGGCGCGCGAGCCTGCCTCCCGTCTCAAGGGCCCACAGTGCGCCCAGGCTGTGCCCGAGGAGCACCACGGGCGCCGGGCCGAGGGTGTCGACGGCGTCCACCACGGAGTCGATGACGGCGCGGGGGTCGTCGGGCAGCGGCTCGTCGAAGCGCTGGCCGCGTCCCGGCAGGCACACGGAGCTCAGCCGCCAGGAGGGCGGCAGATACGGGGGCAGGGTGCGCGCGGTGGTGGGCCCGTCGCCCGCTCCGGGCACCATGACCAGTTCGACGTCCGGTTCGGCCGGGCCCGACAGCGTGACGAGCCAATTGTCTTGACTGCGCATCAGCTCTGTCCCATCAGTACGGCGGCCGGCTGCTCGGGTACGCCCTGTGCCGCACCCGGCGTCCCCGGGTCGGTCAAGTCCTTCGAGTCCTTCGAGCCCTTCGAGTCCTTCAGCTCAGGCAGCTCAAGCAGCTCCGGCAGGTCGGAAAGACGCCGGGCCGCGTCCCCCGCCACCTCTGCCGCCAGCCGCGTGAACGCCTCCGCGAGCAGGGCCGTCTGCCGCTCGGTGAAGACCGCGCCGTTGCAGTGGAACCAGCCGCGCAGCCCCTCCCCGGCACGGAACATGTCCAACGACAGGTCGAAGCGCGGGGCACTCGAACTGATGTCGACCGGCGCGCTCTTGAGGCCGCGCAGCGCGAACCCGGCGTCGATCTCCTCCTCGAAGAGCTGGAAGGTCGCCTGGAGCAGCGGTTGCAGGCCAAGATCCCGCTCCGGGTTGACCGCCTCCACCAGGAGCTCGAACGGCAGGTCCTGGTGGGCGAAGCCGCCGAGCACCACGTCGCGTACCCGGCCCACCAGGTCGGTGAAGTCCGGGTCGTCGCGCAGATCGGCCCGCAGGGCCAGCATGTTGACGAAGAACCCGACGACGCCCTCCACCTCGGGGTGGGTGCGCCCGGCCACCGGCACGCCGACGAGCAGGTCGCGCTCGCCGCTGACCCGCGAGACGAGCACCTCGAACACCGCGAGCAGGGTCATGAACAGGGTGGCGCCCGACGTCCGCGACAGGGCCCGCAGGTCCCGCGTCACGTCCGGCGACAGCGCGAACTCGACCGTACGGGTACCCGGTTCGGTGCCGTCGGGTTGCGCCCCGAGGGCGGGCAGATGGGTGGGGGCGCCTTCGATGTGCGCCGTCCAGTAGGCGAGGAGCTCGGCGAGGGCGGGCCCGGCCAGCTCGCTGTGCTGCCAGGCGGAGAAGTCGCGGTAGCGCACGGGCAGCGGCTGCGGGAGGTGTGCCCGGCCCAGTACGGCGGCCTCGTAGTGCTCGGCCAATTCCTCCAGGAGGAGGGTCATGGACCAGCCGTCGCACACGATGTGGTGCATGCCCAGGGACAGCACGTGGTCCTGCGGACCCAGGCGCAGCAGCCGGGCCCGGAACAGCGGGCCGTTCTCCAGGTCGTAGGGGTCCTCCAGCATGCGGCGGCAGAAGTCGGTGACGGCCGCGTCCTGTCCGGGCCCCGGGGCGGCCTCGGCTTCGTGCTGTTCGAGCGTGCCGCTCCAGCGCTCGTCGACGATCTGGACCGGGCCGTCGTCGGCGACGTCGAAGCGGGTACGCAGTGATTCGTGCCCCTCGGCCAGTCCGGCGACGGCCGCCGTCAGTGCCGCGTGGTCGAGGGCGCCGGTGAGCCGGAAGGACTCACCCATGTGGTACGCCGTCGATTCGGGGTCGAGTTCGTGCATGAACCAGAGCCGGGCCTGGGCGTAGGAGACCGCAGTGGCGGGGCCGTGCGCCGTGCGTGCCAGGGGCCGCCGCTCGGGCCGGGTGCCGCGCTCGACGGCGGCGGCGAACTCGGCCACCGTGGGCGCGTCGAACAGGGTCCTGACCGACACTTCGGTGCCGAAGAGCCGGCGTACCCGGGACACGACCCTTCCGGCGCGCAGCGAGTGTCCGCCGATCTTGAAGAAGTCGTCGTCGCGCCCGACCCGGTCGAGGCCGAGCACCTCGGCCATCACCTGTGCGACCAGTTCCTCGGCGCCGGGCCGGGGTGCGGCGAACGCCGTGGCGGACACCTCGTCGGCCGTCGGCAGGCTCCGCACGTCGACCTTGCCGCTGGGCAGCAGGGGCAGCGTCGCGAGGGTCACGAAGGCCGTGGGCACCATGGCGGCGGGCAGCCGGACCGCCAGCGCCTCCCGGAGCTCGCCGATCTGCCCGTCACCGGCCGCCGGGGAGAGGTAGGCGGTCAGGGCGCCGTCGTGGTGGACGACGACGCTCTGGCGCACGCCGGGGTGTGCCAGGACGGCGGCTTCGACCTCGGACAGTTCCACGCGGTGCCCGCGCACCTTGACCTGCCGGTCGAGACGGCCGAGGAAGCGTACGGCGCCGTCGGCGGTGCAGGAGCCGCGGTCGCCCGTGCGGTACATCCGCGCTCCGGGCCGGTCGGTGAAGGGGTCGGGCAGGAACCTCGCCTCGGTCTCGTCGGGCAGATCGAGGTAGCCGCGGCCGACGTGGGCGCCGGACAGGTACAGCTCGCCCGCGACGCCCGGCGGGAGGAGTTGCCCGGCCGCGTCCAGGACCCGGACATGGGTGTTGGCCACCGGGCGGCCGATCAGCGGTGTCTCGCTGTTCTCCAGCGGCCAGGCGAGGGCGTCGATGGTGCATTCGGTGGGGCCGTAGAGGTTCCACGCCGTGACCCCGGGTGTGGCGCGCAGCCGCTGCCACAGCGGGGTCGGGATCGCGTCGCCGCCGAGCAGCAGCAGGTCGGGGCGGTGGGCGGCCTGCTCGTCGAGCAGGCCGATGTCGAGCAGTTGGGGGAGTTGGGCGGGCGGCACGTCGAGTACGTCGATGCGCGCGTCGCGCACGAAGTCGAGCAGTGCGTGCGGGTCGCGGCGGGTGTCGTCGCCCGCCACGTGCAGTTCGTGCCCGGCGAGCAGCCACAGGAACTGGTCGATGGTGGCGTCGAACGCGAACGAGGCCGTCCAGGCCACCCGCCGGTCGGTGTCCGCGTGCCGCCCGGCCTCCCGGTGGGCGGCCAGCAGGTTGGCGAGCCCGCCGTGTTCCAGGGAGATCCCCTTCGGCTTCCCGGTGGTTCCTGAGGTGAAGAGCATCAGCGCGAGGTCGTCCGGGGCGGGTCCGCCGCCCTGCGCGCCCGAAGCGGGCGCCATCGCGGGAGCGGTCACCGCCTCCGCGATACCGATCACCGGGAGACCGGCCCCGCTGCCGAGCCCGGCGGCCGTGGCGTCGCACAGGAGCGCCGAGGCCCCGCTCGCGGCGAGCACGGACCGCAGGCGTTCGGACGGGTCGCCGAGTTCCAGGGGGACGGCCGCGGCTCCCGCCTGCCACACGCCGAGGAGGGCGGCGACCATCAGCCGTGAGCGCTGTCCCGCGACGGCCACGACCGGGCCGTGGGCGGCGACCTCGCTCGCCACGCCCCTTACGGCGCGGCCCAGTTCGGCGAAGGTCCAGGTGCCTTCGGCGTCGGTCACCGCTGCCTTGTCCGGCGTCGCGCCCACCTGGCGCCACAGCGCGTCCAGAACCGAGCGGTCGGTCACCGGCACTTCAGGGCCGGCGCCCAGGGCCAGTACCTCCGCGACATGTGCGGGCCCCACCAGCGGGAGCCGGGACACCGGCCGCCCCGGATCGGCGACGACCTCGGCGGCCAGGGTCACGAAGCTGCGCACCAGCCACTGGGCCTCGGCGGGGCTGAGCAGGGCGCGGTCGTAGGTGAACAGGCCGCGCAGTTCGTCGCCGTGCCGGTGGAGGTCCATGGCGAGCGGCAGGTCGGGGTCCTCGCGTCCGGGCGGGTTGACCGCGTGGACGTCCCGGACGCCGCTGAGCCGCAGGGGGCTGCGTGCCGAGTCGTCCTCGAAGTACTGGAAGGCCGACTGGACGAGGGGCATCCCGGAGGTGCGCTCGGGGTTGGCGGCCTCCACGAGGCGTTCGAACGGCAGGTCCTGGTGGGCGAAGCCGTCCAGGACCACCTCCCGTACCCGGCCGACCAGGCCGGTGAAGTCCGGGTCGTCGCGCAGGTCCGCGCGCAGCGCGAGCATGTTGACGAAGAACCCGACGACACCCTCCACTTCCGGGTGGGTGCGCCCGGAGACGAGGGTGCCCACCAACAGGTCGCGCTCGCCGCTGTAGCGCGACATGAGGATCTCGAACACCGCGAGCAGGGACATGAACATGGTGGCGCCACAAGCGCGTGAGAGGTCCCGCAGGGCCTGTGTCACCTCCGGTGACAGCGTGAAGCGCACCTCGCCCTCGGAGCGCGGCCCCGCGGCGTCCTCCCGCGGGGTGGCGAACTCGAGCAGGGTGGGGGCGCCTTCGATGTGCGCCGTCCAGTAGTCCAGGAGCTCCTGGAGAGCGGGTCCCGTCAGTTCCTTCTGCTGCCAGGCGGCGAAGTCGCGGTAGCGCACGCCGTCGGGGGCGGGGGCGGCGGCGCGGCCGGTCAGGGCGGCCTCGTACAGGCCGCCCAGCTCCTCCAGGAGCAGCGTCATGGACCAGCCGTCGCACACGATGTGGTGCATGGCGAGGGACAGCACGTGGTCCTGCGGGCCCAGGCGCAGCAGCCTGGCCCGGAACAGCGGGCCCCGGCCGAGGTCGAAGGGGTCCGCGTGCATGCGGCGGCAGAAGTCCGCGATGGCCGCGGCGCACTCCTCCTCGCCGCGCGTCGGCTCGCCGGGTGCCTCGATCAGTTCGAGTGCGCCGCTCCACTGCTCGTCGACGCTCTGTACGGGCACGCCGTCGGCGACGGAGAAGCGGGTGCGCAGCGATTCGTGCCGCTGGGCGAGCGCGGCGACGGCGGTGGTGAGGGCCGACAGGTCAAGCGGTCCTTCGATCCGGAAGGACTCGCCCATGTGGTAGGCCGTGGAGTCCGTCTCCAGTTCCTGGAGGAACCACAGGCGGCGCTGCGCGGAGGAGACCGGGGCCTTGGGCCCGTGCGACGCGCGCCCCAGCGGGCGCCGGCTGATGCTGCTCCCCCGGGCCACCTGTGCGGCGAACTCGGCGGCCGTGGGCGCGTCGAAGAGCAGCTTGACCGGCAGGTCGACGCCGAACAGCTCGCGCGCACGGGCGACCAGGCGCACGGCGGGCAGCGAGTGGCCGCCGATCTTGAAGAAGTCGTCGTGCCGTCCCACCCGCTCGCAGCCCAGGACGTCGGCCATCATCATGGCGACCAGTTGCTCGGCGCCCGCCCTCGGTTCCACGTAACCGGCCTTGGTCATCTGCCTCTCCGCTTCTCGTTGCCGGCCGGTGGTGCCGACCGTGTGCGTGCGCTGTGTCGTGTGGTGCGGTTACGCCTTGGCCGCGATGTGGTCGGCGAGGGCGCGTGCCGTGCCGCACTGGTAGATGTCGCGCACGGTCACCTTCAGCCCCTGTTCGCGAAGGCGCCGGACGCACATCGCCGCCTTGAGCGATCCGCCGCCCACGGCGAAGAACTTGTCGTCGGGGCCGCAGGTGCCCGCGGTCAGCTGCTGGGCGAAGGCCTCGAGGACGATGCCGAGCAGATCGCCGCCCCGTACGGCTTCGGCCTTGCGGGACGCGGTCTCCACGCCCGGTCGCGGCAGCGGCAGCGTCTGCTCGTAGGTGCCTGCGGGGGTCCGGGGCAGGGAGGTGACGAGCACCAGGTCGAGGGGCGGCACGGGGGTGCGCAGGTGGCGTTTGAGGTGTTCGCGCAGCCCGTCCCCGGCGCTCTTCGCGGTGCGCGGCGGGTAGGGCACGACGGGGGTGGCGGGGCCTGTGGTGTGCGCGGCTTCGCCGCCGGCGAGCGTGAAGTGGTCCTGGTCCACGGGGCCGGCCGCCGGGAAGGACACGTCGAACGCGCCGTCCGGGTCGCCCGCCGCCCAGCTGATGCGGGCGGGGCGGGCCAGTTCTTCGCCGAGCCGCCACACGTGCTCCGGGTCGAGGCCGCTGCCCGGCGCGTCACCGGGCGTCGCGCCTTCGCGGGCCCGGAGCGCTTCGTGCAGGCGGCGGTTGGCGACGCCACGGTAGGTGATCGGTCCGGGGTCGCGCTCCAGGCGGGCGCGCAGGTCTTCGGGGGTGAGGTCGCGGCCGGTTTCGATGTCCGACGCGGGGGCGGGCTGCGGGGGACAGTCGACGTGCAGGACGGCGTCGTAGCGGAAGAGCGTCATCTCGTTGGCGTAGGTGCCGCGCCGGGGCGCGATCTCCGCGTGGGAGACGCGCTCGATGCGGGCGGGTGTGGCGGCCAACCAGGCCGGGTCCAGGCTCAGTTCGCCGTCGGCGGCGAGTTCTTCCTGCCGGGCCTCGGCGCTCGCCCGGCCCGCGTCCCCGGCGGCAGGGGCGAGCCGCGCGGCCTTGAGGGCGGCGAACGCCTCCGCGAGCCGGGCGTTGCGCAGATCGCCGAGGAGGATGTGGCCGCCGGGCCGCACGACCGCCACGGCGCGGCGCACCACCTCCTCGAAGTAGTACAGGGAGGGGAAGTACTGGGCCACGGAGTTGATGACGACGGTGTCGTACATCTCGTCGACGACCCGGGGCGCCCGCAGCGCGTCGGCCTGGCACACCGTCACCCGCACTCCGGTGTCCGGGATTTCGGCGGTCAGCTCCGCGGCGCGCTGGTCGAGCAGCTCGACGGAGCGGGCCGAGAAGTCCGTCGCCACATAGTGCTCGACGGGGGCCCCGGCGAGCAGCCGTCGCATGATGATGCCGGTTCCGGCGCCGATCTCCAGGACCCGGCGCGGCTGGAGCGCCAGCACGCGGCGGACCGATTCATCCGCCCATTCGGCCATGCCCTGCGCGGAGATCGCCTCGCCGGTGAAGCTGTCGACCCAGCCGGAGTTCTCGCCGCCGCCGTCCGGCTCGTCGGCGCCCTCGTAGGTGTCGTCGAAGACGTTCTGCCAGGACTCCAGGACGCCGCCCGCGCCCCAGCCCGCCCGGCCCGTGTCCGCGGCGGGGTCGGGCACGACGTAGGCGACCGCGCGTGTTCCGTCGTCGGTGCGGCGGGTCAGCACGGCCGCCTCGCGCACCCGGTCGTGAGCGGTCAGTGCCGTTTCGATGTCCTGGGCGGATGTCGCGGCGACGACGGTGTCGGTCATCGGTCTCCTCCGGTCTGCCGGGCGATCGCCGCCCGGTCGGTCTTGCCGCTGGGGCTGCGCGGCAGCGTCTGAAGCACGGTGACGGTCAGCGGCACCGATGCGGCGGGCAGCAGCTTGGCCAGCTCGCGCAGCAGATCGGCGGGGTCCGGGTCGGCCGCGCCGGGTGCCGCGGTGACGGCGGCGTGCAGGGTGCGGCCCCCTTCGGAGCGCTCGGGCGCCACGCAGACCGCCTCGCCGACGCCGGGCAGCTCGCGCAGGCAGGCCTCCACCTCCAGGAGGTTGACCCGGCAGCCCCGGATCTTGACCTCCTGGTCGAGGCGGCCGACGAAGCGCAGGGCGCCGTCCTCGACGCGGACCAGATCGCCCGTACGGAAGGCGCGGGTGTGGCCGTGCGGGGTGCGCTCGACGCTGATGTAGCGCTCCGCGCTCAGCTCCGGCTGGTTGAGGTACTCGCCCGACATCGGCAGCCCCGCCACCAGGAGTTCACCGGTGCCTGCGGGTGCGTCCGCCTGCTGCCCCGCCTCGCCGAGGGGGGCGATCAGGAGTTCGCAGCCGGGCAGGGGACGGCCGATGGGCGGGTGGACCGGCCAGTCGGCGGCGGGTCCCCGCACGGTGTGCACGGTGACCATCGCCGACTCGCTCTGCCCGTAGTGGTTGTTCAGGACGCAGTCCTGAAGCCGGGTGAACAGCTCGCGCACCGGGCCCGAGCAGACGAGTTGTTCGCCCGCGGTGTTGATCTCGGCGAGCGCGAGGCCGTCCAGGCTCCGCTCGGTGCTCGCGGCGACGGCCAGCATGTTCAGGGCCAGACAGGGCAGGAACAGCCTCTCGATCCGGTGGCCGCGCAGCCAGCCCAGGAGCTCGAAGGGGTCGGAGCGCATGCGCTCGGGGACGGTGACCAGCGTGCCGCCGCCCGCGAGGGTGCCGAGGACCTCCTGGAACCACACGTCGAAGTTCATCGGCGCGAACTGCGCCGTGCGCAGATCACCGCGCCGGGAGTGGCTGTGCTGCCACTCGGCCATGTTGTCCACGCAACTGTGGGGCAGGGCAACGCCCTTGGGCCGGCCGGTGGACCCGGAGGTGTAGATCACGTACACGGCGCGGTCCGGTACGCACGCGACGGGCGCGGGCCCGGCGTCCCGCTCGCCGCGCACCGGCGGCGGGATCTCCAGGGCCTGGCGCCCGGCCGCGACGGCGGGCAGGCCACCGCTGTGCAGCAGCACGGCCGGGTCGCTGTCGGCCAGCATGTGGGCCAGGCGCCGCTCGGGGTAGGAGGAGTCGAGCGGCACGCAGGCGGCGCCGATCCGGATCGCGGCGAGCGTCGCGGCGACCACGTCGGTGCCGCGCGGGCCGGTGACGGCGACCCGGTCCCCCGCGCGTACGCCCTGCTCGTGCAGCAGCGCCGCGATCTGCCCCGTCCACGCGAGCAGTTCGCCGTAGGTGACTTCGCGCTCCTCGTCGGCGACGGCGATCCGCTCGCCGTGCAGGGCGGCCGACCGGGTCAAGGAATAGAAGAAACAAGGGGGTTGGGCTTCGCCGCCCCACAGGGAGAGCAGGGAGGTACTCATGCGCCCACCGCCGCGTGGAGCGAGGGAGACACGTGACGGTGCTCTCCGCGGACATCAGGAACGGGCATGACAGACCTTTCTGGTGGGGGGCGGTGACGGGAAACGGCCTAGGCCTCCTCGGCGAACAGGGCCCGGTGCAGCGGGCTGGCCCGGAAGGGGCCCCCGGCGTACGGGGAGCGCGCCGAGAGCGGCACGCGGGAGCCGTCGGCGCGGGTCAGGGCGCCGGTGAAGGTGTACTCGGGGTGGAGGCCGTCGGCGGCCGGCTGTACGGCGCAGTCCAGTTCGATGACGTCGCCGGGTGCTGCCTCCAGCGGCCCCGGAGCGTCGAAGGGCACGTACACCGGGAGCCAGTTGGTGACCGTCTCCAGGCTGTCGAGGAGCGGTCCCTCAGGGGTGCAGCGCATGGTCAGCCACAGCAGGAGGCCGTCGACCGGACCGGGCGACGTGATCTCGAGCCGGACGGACGGGAAGCGCGCGACGCCCTCCTCCAGGCGCAGATCCTCCACCGGGCCCTCGGTGCTGCGCAGCGCGGAGCGGTCCACGTTGCCCAGGCACATCCGCAGGTCGAAGGGACCGCCCGCACTGGCGAGCACCTCGGCGACATAGTCGGCGAAGTCCACGTCCACCGCGAACTCCCCTTCGAGCAGTTCCTCGGCGCAGACCACTGCGGCCGTGGTGCCGACGACGGCAGGGATCACCGCGGCGCCCGGTGTCAGCAGCCGCTCGCGTACGTCGTCCAGGACGGCGGCGATGCCCTCGGCGCCGCCGATGCTGCCGACCAGTTCGGCGACGCAGACCTCGGCGCGTTCGGGCACGTCGACCGTGGTCGCCTCGCCGGGCAGTACCTCGATGTCGTACTGGGGCTTTTTCCTCGCCAGCTCCGTGGCCCGCACGGCACTGTCCGGAATGCTTTCGATGGCGCGTACGGAACGGGCGCCGCATTCGGCGGCGTGCAGCGACCACAACAGATCGGGGCCGCAGCCGACTTCCAGGACACTGGCGTCGGGAGCCTGTGCCAATATCGCATCCCGGAATATTTTGTTCCTGGGTTCGTCCTCGAGCATCACGTGGTAGAGGAAGTCGTCGTACAGGGGATATTCACCGACCGACGGCCACAGATAAGGCCGCCCGCCCAGTGCCGCATCCCGCTTCACCCGCAGGCGCAACCGCCGGCCACCGACCGTGACGGCGTGCCAGGAGGAATCGCTGACTACGACCGGGAATTCACTCATGCCGCCATCGTCACGGCGTGCCGGTCCGCAGTGAATACGCGAAATTCTTCATGCACGGCAGCCGCTGTGAAGCACAGCTCCACAACCCGCTTTGACCAGCACTGTGTACGCGGACGAAAAAGCACTCCCCGGCCTTGCACTATCCGACGGATAGCCAGGGCTTTCGCGCCGGTGTTAGCAATGGGCCAGTTGGCACCCGCCGCATTGGGGAGTTTTCGTGCACCCGTTGACGAGTTCGTCGATAAGTCCCTCCGCAAGCCCCGTCGCCGGCCTCGCTCCCGGCTCCGTCACCGGCCTCGCCTCCGGCCCTGTCACAGGCTCCTCCGCACCCGAGGGCGTGTGGAACGAGACCCGCAGGGCGTTCCGTTCCGACGCGCTCCTGCACGACCTCGTCGGCGAGGCGGCGCACCGCTGGAGCCACCGGCCGGCCCTGGTCACCGACCACGGCACGCTCACCCACGGCGACCTGCACACCTGGTCGGGCAGGATCGCCCGGCACCTGCACGAACTCGGCGTCCGCCCAGGCGACTACGTCGCCGTGCTCGGCGACCACGCACCGCACACCGTCGCCGCGCTGCTCGGCGTGGTGCGCTCCGGCGCCGCCTACATCCCCCTGGACCCCCGCTGGCCCGCGGCACGGCTCGCCGCGATGCTGTCCGCGCTGCGCGTGACCTCCCTCGTCGTGGACCGGGCCAACTACCGGGTGGCGACGGAGATCTGCTGGTCGCTGCCCGATCTGGCGCGCCTGGTGTGCGTCGACGCCCCCGAAGAGCGGCCCTGGCAGGGCGAGTTCTCGGCGGAGACGGTCGCGGACCTGTGGGACTGGGTTGCCGACGACACCGACGAACTGCGGGCCGCGGGCTTCAACCGGAGCGACGACGGGCCCCTGTACACCCCCGACGAAGTCACCGCCTACGCCCGCCACGTCGCAAGCCTGGTCACACCCCACCTCAGTGCCACGTCGCGGGTCCTGGAAGCAGGCAGCGGCATCGGGATGATCCTTCGGGAACTCGCCCCCGGCGTGGCCCGCTACGTCGGCATCGACCCCTCCCCCGTGGCCTCGGACAAGGCGCGCGCCCGGGCACGGCAGCACGCGCCGCACGCCGAGATCGTCACCGGCTTCGCGCACGAAGCCGCCCGTCTCGCCCCCGGCCCCTACGACGTCGCCGTCCTGGCCAGCACCGTCCAGTTCTTCCCCGGCACCGACTATCTGCGCGACATCCTCGACGGCCTCGCCGACCAGCTCGACGACACCGGCACGCTCGTGCTCTGTGATCTCGTCGCACCGGACGAGGAGGAGCACGACGGTCTGCGCGTACCGCCCGGCTTCTTCACGCAGCTGGCCGCCAAGGACCCGCGCTACGCCGAGGTCCGCATCCTGGACCGGGACGGCGCGGGCCTGCCCCACGAACTGGCCCACCGCTACGACGTGGTGCTGCGCGTCGACAAGCGCCGCACCGCACGGACCGGGCAGGCCCCGCCGAGCGTGGCCCCGCTGACCGTGACCACCGGACACCACATCGCACGCTGCGCGCCCGAGCCCCCGCCGGTGACGGCGGACCCGGCCTCCATCGCCTACGCGATCTTCACCTCCGGTTCCACCGGCGCCCCCAAGGCGGTCGCCGTCAGCCACCGCAGCGTCGTCAATCTCATCGAGTGGGTGAACGGCACTTACCGCGTGACGCCCGACGACCGGCTCCTCATGGTCACTTCGTTCTGCTTCGACCTGTCGGTGTACGACGTCTTCGGGATCCTCGCGGCGGGCGGCTCGATCCGGCTCGTCGCGGACGCCGACGCCTCCGACCCCGACCGCCTCACGGACATCCTCCAGGACGAACCCGTCACCTTCTGGGACTCGGCACCGGCCGCGATGTCCGTACCCCTCTCCTTCCTCGAACTCGACGAGCCGCGTGGCCGCGACAGCCTGCGCCTGGTCTTCCTCAGCGGCGACTGGGTGCCGCTGACGATGCCCGGACGGCTGCGCGAGGCCTTCCCGCGCGTCCAGGTGGTGGCGCTCGGCGGGGCGACGGAGTGCACGGTGTGGTCGAACCACTTCCCGGTGGACACCGTGGACCCCTCCTGGCCGAGCGTCCCGTACGGCACGCCCATGCCCAACGCGCGCTACTACGTCCTCGACGAACGCCTGCGGGTCTGCGCCGCCGGTGAGAGCGGCGACCTGTACATCGGCGGCGTCTGTGTGGCCGCCGGTTACGCGGGTGCTCCGGGCCTCACCGCGCACAAGTTCCTGCCGGACCCGTTCGGTCCCGCGCCCGCACCGGCCGGTGACGGGCGCATGTACCGCACCGGTGACCGGGCCTGCTGGATGCCGGACGGCAACCTGCGGTTCCTGGGGCGCGTCGACGACCAGGTCAAGGTGAACGGCTACCGCATCGAACTGGCCGAGGTGCAGGCCGCGCTCAACCGCTGCCGGGAGCAGATCCTCGAAGCGGTCGCCGTCGCGGTGGCGGGCCCGCACGGCCCCGAACTCGCGGCGTTCTACGTACCCGCGAGCGCCGACGCGGCCACCGGTGCGGACGGTGCGGACGGTGCGGACGAGCGGGACCCCCGCCCTGCCGTGTCCCGGCTGCTGCCCGCCTACATGGTCCCGGACCACTTCGTCCCGGTCACCGGCATCCCCGTCTCCGCGACGGGCAAGGCGGACCGCGCGGCCCTGCTCAAGGCCTCCGGCTTCACGCCGCACCGCTGACCGGCCCGCTCGACACCCCCCCCACCACAGCCCCCGAGAACCGGGAGAGCAGCATGAGTGACACCGCCCTTCGTCCCGCCGTGCCCGGCGTCGCCGCGGGCGCCGGACCGGTCCGCCTCCCCTCGCCCGGCACCCGGCGCGCGTTCCGCCACGCCGTGGACCGTCTCGCCCGCACCGGTGCCACCGCCGACAGCATCGTGGCCGGGCCGCACCACCGGCTGCCGCCCGACCTCGTACGCCAACTGACCGCGCTGCTCGGGGCGCCCGCCGGATGGAACGGCTACCGGGTCCTGCGGGGCCTGTTCGCCGATCTGGGCGAACCGGGCCCCACCCCCCTCCACTGGTCCGAGCCGACCGGCCCCGCCGACCTGCCCCACGAACTCGCGCTCGCCCTCGTCGGCCGCCTTCTCGGGGAGGTCTTCGGCTGGGCCAACCAGCAGGACGGCCGCCTGGTGCACAACATCCTGCCGAGTCCCGGCCAGGAGACCCGGCAGGTCGGCGCGAGCAGCACCCTCGCGCTGGCCTGGCACACCGAGGACGGCTTCCACCCCGAACGGGCCGACTTCCTGCTCCTGGCCTGCCTGCGCAACCCCGGCGGCACCGGCACCCGCCTGGCCAGCATCCGCGACATCGAACTGGGCGGCGCGGACGCCGCCCTGCTCGGACGCCCCCAGCTGGTCATCGATCCCGACGACAGCTACGAGCCCGACCCCCGCGAAGGCGAGCACGCCCTCGGCATACGCACCGTGTGGGGCACCGGGAGCGCCCGCTGCGTGCGCTACGACCCCGCCTACACCCGGCTGCTCACTCCGGACCCGGACTTCGCCCGGGCCTACGCGCGACTGGGGCCCGCCTTCGAGCGGCACGCCGTCGAGGTCCCCCTGGAGCCGGGGGATCTGCTCCTCGTCGACAACGACGTGATGGTGCACGGACGTTCGGCCTTCCCGCCGCGCTACGACGGCTCCGACCGGTGGCTCAAGCGGGTCCTGGTCCGCTCGACCGGCACCGGACGCCCGAACCGTCCCGCGCAGGAGCGCCTGGAGCACGGCTTCGGCCAGCATCGCGTCCGCCCCGCGACGGCCGATGCCCGACGAACGATGCACGACGCCTGACACCCGCCGACTGACGCTTGACGACGACTGTCGCTCGACGATCGAGGACTGAGGAAACCGCCGTGCTGCCAGAGACCCTCGCACTGACCGACCCGCAGCTCTACGCGACGGGCGACCCCCACCCGCTCTGGCGGGCCCTGCGCCGCGAACAGCCCGTCCAATGGCACCAGCCGGCCGACGCGTCCGGCTTCTGGGCGGTCACCGGCTACGAACCCGGCCTGAAGGTGCTTCAGGAGTGGGAGACCTTCAGCTCCGCGCAGGGCACGATGCTGCGCCGTGACCTGACCGAGCCCTACCCGGGCGCCGGGAAGATGCTCGCCCTGACCGATCCGCCCCGCCACACGGTGCTGCGCCGTGCGGTGGGCCGGCTCTTCACCCCGCGTTCGCTGGCCCGCCTGGAGGACAAGGCGCGCTCGATCGTCCGGCCGCTCGTGGCCGACGCGGTGGCCGCCGGGCACTGCGACTTCGCGCAGGACATCGCCGCGCGCATTCCGCTCGCGCTCGCCGCCGACCTGCTCGGCGTGCCGGTCGAGGACGTCAGCAAGGTCGCCGCCGCCGCGGCCCGGATCTCCTCCCGCGACCAGGACGACGGCGGCCTCGACGCCCGGATCGCGCACCTGGAACTCCTCGACTACTACAGCCAGGTCATGGAGTCCCGCCGCGCGGACCCCGGCGACGACCTCATGTCCGCCCTGGTCGTCGCCCAGGCGGACGGCGCGGGACTGACCGACGAGGAAGCCATCCTCACCTGCGACAACGTCATCGTCGCCGTGGGCGACACGACCCGCGCCGCGGCGGCGGGCGGCCTGCTGGCGCTGCTCGAACACCCCGACCAGTGGGCGGCGTTGCGGGCGGGCCGCGTTGATCCGGCCCGTGCCGTGGACGAGATCCTGCGCTGGGCACCGCCCGCCACCCACCTGCTGCGCACGGCGGTACGGGACACCGTCCTCGGCGGGCAGCACATCGCGGCCGGAGATCCGGTCACCGTGTGGATTCCCTCGCTCAACCGCGACGAGGCGGTGTTCGGCGACGGCGACGTCTTCCGCCTGGACCGCACCCCCAACCGGCACCTCACCTTCGGCGGCGGCGTGCACTTCTGCCTGGGCGCGGCCCTCGCCCGACTGGTCCTGCGGGTGCTCCTGGAGGAACTCGTCTCCGGTACCGGGGAGATCGCCCTGGCGGGCGAGCCGCAGCGGCTCGCCTCGTACACCGTGGGCGGCCTCGCCGCCCTGCCCCTGCGTCTCACGGCCCCCGCCACGGCCACACCGGCCGCCTGATCCCGTACCCCCGCCGAACCCCTCCGAGGAGCCCTCATG